>CALLAG010000054.1 GCA_938002705.1 uncultured Saprospiraceae bacterium
GCTATGACTCTGGCACCCATCTTATGAGCTATATCGACAGCTGCTAAGCCTACACCACCAGCTGCACCGAGGATGACTATGGTCTCGCCACTTTGTAGTTGGGCTCTATCTTTTATGGCGTGTAGTGATGTCCCGTAGGCATATAAAAATGATGCGGCTATCGGATAAGTCATCCCTATAGGTTTAGGAAATATATTCTTAACTGTTGTGACGACTTCTTCTGCATATCCACCATATGGAATAACACCGAAAACTTCATCACCTACCTCATACTGAGTGATATTATCGCCTATAGATTTCACGACACCAGAAATATCGCTACCTGGCGAGAATGGTAATTCTGGTTTGATTTGATATTTGCCTTGGATGATTAGTGTGTCTGGAAAATTAACAGCACAAGCTTTGACAGCTATAACAATCTGATCAGAATTAGGAATGAGGCCAGGAACTTCTTTGTAGACAAGATCTTCTGGGAGTCCCAGTTGCTCACATAGTATCGCTTTCATATTAGGCTTTTACTTTGAGTAATAATTTTCCTCTCTTATCTCCGTTAAATAATCTTAAGAATGTAGGATAGAAATTCTCTATGCCTTCGTAGATATCTTCTTCGCTTCTAAGTTGGCCTTTCATTATCCATGTCGCCATCTCTGTAGCGGCATCTCTATATTTGGCTGCATAATCGAATACGACCATACCTTGCATCGTCGCTCTATTAACTAATAGTGACAAGTAATTCTTAGGCCCTTGTATATGTCCAGTATTGTTATACTGTGATATCGCTCCACAGATGACTATACGAGCATGCATTCTCAGATTAGCTAATGCTGCGTCAAGAATGTCGCCACCTACATTATCAAAGTATACATCTATCCCTTTGGGACATAATTCTTTTATTCGTTTATAGACGCTCTCGTTTTTATAGTCTATACATGCATCGAATCCTAACTCATTGACCACATGTGCACACTTCTCAGGGCCTCCTGCGATACCTACTACGTGGCATCCTTTGATCTTAGCGACTTGTCCCGCTACACTTCCTACAGCACCTGCAGCTCCTGATATGAGTACGACATCTCCAGACTTAATCTTACCCACCTCAGTAATCCCAAAATAAGCCGTCATCCCCGGCATGCCTAAGGTCGCAAGATAAGTCGTCATAGGTACCATACTTGTGTCTACCTTAAAGTATCCTTCTCCATCGGTCTTGACATACTGCTGTACACCACCCCAACCCGTCATCACATCACCGATCTGAAATTTAGGATTTTTGCTCTCTGTAACGACACCTATATTACCAGCTCTCATCACATCATCTATGGCGACTGGTGGGATATAAGATTTGGTATCATTAAGCCATCCTCGCATTGCAGGATCTAAGGATATATAGTGATTCTCGATAAGAACTTCACCGTCTTGTAGGTCGCTGACTTCTGATTCGATTAATGCCCATGTATCTGCCTCAGGCATACCCACGGGTCTCTTTCTCAGCACGACTTGCTTATTCATCATTTCTTTGCCTATTTATTTTTTTATAAAGATAAGCCACCATCTAATATGATAGCTTGCCCCGTAATATACTTAGATTTCTCACTGGCTAACCAATGTATGGCTTCTGCAATATTATCAGCCTCACCATAATGTCTCATAGGTATATATCTTAATAGCTTATCCGCCAATCCAGGTTGTTCTTTAGCTGCCGTATCAAACATGTCCGTCTTGATATATCCTGGACATACACAATTAATTCTGATATGCTTAGATGCATATTCTAATGCTGCAGACTTGGTCATCCCGACGACTGCGTACTTACTCGCAGTATAAGCTAAGTTATTACCAGATGCTTTGACACCAGCTAAGGAACTGACATTGACGATATTGCCATGGCCTTGCTTGAGCATTTGCTGTAGAGCGTACTTCATTCCAAAGAAGACTCCATCCTGATTAATACCGATAACTCTATCCCAATCCTCTAAGCTATGATCAGCTGTCTTAGCTGCTTTGGCATTCATGACGCCAGCATTATTAACCATAACATCGACGCTTCCATGATCTGCAGCAACCTTCTCTACGAGAGATCTGACAGAATTATGATCTGATACGTCAGTCTTAATAGTTGTTATGTCAGCAGAAGGCATCGACCATGATTCACATAATGCTTCTGCTTCAATATCTTTTATATCTGCTATGATGACATGTGCACCTTCTTTTAAGAAAGCCCATGCCGCAGCGGCTCCTATGCCTGAACTCCCTCCTGTTATTATGATGTTTTTCTTTATTCCCATTTCTTATTTACAAAATATAAATGTTTGAAGCTAATAATTTAATAAAGTGTTTTGTATTCTTATATAGGCATTGTAACAATGATATTGAGTCAATATATCTGAAAATCTCTATTTAAATAACGATCAATGTCTTCCATCTTATCCAAAACCTTTACTTTGGGTAAAGTATAAAAAATATCATACTTCTATGTCATATAAAGCAGATCTTACTAACAAAGTCGCCATTATAACCGGTTCATCTAAAGGAATAGGTGCCAGCATGGCAAGAGCTCTGGCTCAACATGGAGCACACGTAATCATCAGCAGCCGAAGCCAAGAAGCTGTAGATAATGTCGCTCAACAGATCAAAGCTGACGGATATGAGGCACACGCAATAGCTTGTCATGTCGGAGATCAAGAACAATTAGAAAATCTTGTAGAAAAAACGATCACTAAATATGGAGGCATAGATATCCTTATAAATAATGCAGCAATCAACCCCGTATATGGCCCACTTTCAGAGTCTGACGTTGTGGCATTCGACAAAGTCATGAATATCAATGTCAAAGCATGCATGAGCCTTTCTAATCTCTGTTATCCTCATATGGTATCCAGAGGTGGCGGTTCTATCATTAATATTGCCTCTGTGGAAGGTCTGAAGCCATCCTCCGGATTAGGACTATACTCCATGTCCAAAGCAGCACTTATCATGCTCACTAAAAGCCAGGCTAAAGAATGGGGACCACAGAGGATCCGATTGGTTTTTGCAGGTAATGTTATTCACCACGGGATGGCCGTGCGCGCGGATTCAGGCATAAAAACCTGGGCTGATCTGAAAGGGAAAAGAGTAGCTTATCCTCCTGCCCTTTTTTCTTTAACCGTCCCTG
>CALLAG010000055.1 GCA_938002705.1 uncultured Saprospiraceae bacterium
ATGGTTCCGTTTCCCTTTTTTCATCTTGAACGTAGAGAAAGATCTGTTATTTAATGGAAAGTGGGGCTTTTAGTTAGTGATGCTTTTTATGTATAAATAGATGCCTCCCTCTGGTCGACATGAAAAAATTTGCGCTGATTCTTCTTTCCCTTTTTTCATCTTGAACGCAGAGAAAGATCTATTATTTAGTGGAAAGTGGGGCTTTTAGTTAGTGGTGCTTTTCATATAGAAGAGATGCCTCTCTCTTGTCGACATGAAAAAATTTGCGCTGATTCTTCTTCTCCTTTTTTTCATCTTGAACGAAGAGAAAGATCTATTATTTAGTATGAAGTGGGGCTTTTAGTTAGTTACGTTTTTTATGTATAAAATAGATGCCTCCCTCTGGTCGACATGAAAAAGTTAAAGATGGTTCCGTTTCTCCTCTTTTTTCATCTTGAACGAAGAGAAAGATCTATTATTTAGTAGAAGGTGGCAAGTGTGAGGTAATGCTTCTTTTGCTTAAAGACATGATAGGCATCATTTATAGTTGAACTTCATTCTGCTGAAACTGAAGATATCTCGACGAGCTCGACATGAAAAAAAGGACATAACAAAACTTTAATAAGTAATCAAATATTATAAAAATACATATGTGTACCTTTGTAGATAGAAAATGAAACGATGCTAATAGACAAAAAATATATAATAGGGATATGTGTAGGACTAATAATAGGACTATCCGTCTCTACTCAGTATGTCAATGCCGATGTAGAAGATGAAGATATGATGGCTGGCAACCTCCCACAGGTCATACAGCCTGTAGACATGAATAAGGATTATAATTTTGCTGGAGAGCCATTACCTAATAACTTTGATGTAAGAGAAAGGTTAGAGAGAGAGCTCTCCGTCAATGCCTACTGGCAGTCGTCTACCCTACTCAATATCAAAACGGCCAATAGATACTTCCCTATGATAGAGAGAGTTCTTGCCGAGTATGGCATACCTCAAGACTTTAAGTATCTAGCTGTAGCAGAGAGTAACCTCAGAAATGTATCCTCTTCTGCTAATGCCAAAGGATTCTGGCAGTTCAGAAAATTAGCAGGCAAAGAAATGGGCTTAGAGATCAATGATGAAGTCGACGAAAGATACCACGCTGAGAAAGCAACTATCGCTGCTTGCAAATATATCAAACAGCTATATGATAGATTCGGGTCATGGACTAATGCTGCCGCAGCTTATAATGTGGGACCTACTAACTTCCGACGTACACTGAAGGATCAAAAGCAAGAAAACTTCTATGAACTCAATCTCAATTCAGAGACGAGCAGGTATCTATTTAGATTAGTCGCATTCAAGGAGATCATGTCAGAGCCTGAGAAGTATGGCTATTATGTCAATGCAGATGAAAAGTATCCAGTGTGGGATTTCTATGAGGTCGTTGTAGATAAATCAGTTACGAGTTGGGGAGATTTTGCCAGAGATCACGGTATCACATACCGTATGCTTAAGGTCTACAATCCTTGGTTACGTGAGAATAAGCTAACAGTCATCAATAATACTTATAAGATTAAGATTCCGAGAAGGACTAATTGATAGTAATCTTAAGAGAAAATGTACAATTATTGAAATAGTATGATCCCTCCAGGATCAGAAATAATCTAAATGTTACTGCAAAATTAGTAAGACCTCTATGAGGTATAGAGACATGGATGTTATCTTAGGACCGCAGAACGATCATACTATATTTTAAAGGAATCACCAGCATATTGTTTTTTTGTGTAGAGGTGTCAGCGACATTTTGATAGCCACAAATACACGAATAAAGGACGAATGTTATAGAATAGATGATTGGAGTAAGCTTCAGTTAACTCGACACTTACAACCCCATAGTCCCGATGAGAAATGGTAGTCAACTGGAGCATCATTACTCTGTAGAGCCATATTATATGCCTCTTGACAGTTTTTCCTTGCATGACTATTAGTTACAACCCTGAAGGCTACAAATAGCATAACGAGGAAGATTAAGTAGACGACTATTTTTTGCTTCATTACTGATCTTTTTATATAGTTTAAATATACAAATACCATAATATTTATCCGCCATTATATAGTTTTGCCTTTTCATGAATAAAACGACATTTAAAGCCATCTTTATTACCATCCTGTTCTTTGGAGGAATAGGCTATCTATTATTTGGTGGTGGCAAATTACCTGACTTTCCTGATATGTCTTTCATTGAGAACATTTTCAAAAAGAAAGATAAAGGGGACACCAAGAAAACCACAAAAAGAAAAAGAAATACTCCTAATGCCAAAGCTGGCGAAGTGGTAGACAACTACAGAGGTGTCAATATATATTATAATGGAAGCGCCAGTAATGTATATGGTCGTAACGTAACTAAGGACGGCTATAACCTGGGTCTTAAATATCAGTGTGTAGAATTCGCCAAGCGCTTCTATTATGAAGCTTATAATCATAAGATGCCAGATAGCTATGGCCATGCTAGAGACTTCTATGATTCTTCTATACCATCTGGCAGTATGAATAATGCTCGCGGTATGTATCAATTCCGAAATAGAACTTTCGATAAACCAAAAGTAGATGACCTCTGTGTGATAGGACCAAGTGCAGGCAACAAATTTGGTCATCTATTCATCATCACTAAAGTCAATAAAAATTCTGTAGAATTCGTACAGCAAAATGGAGGTTATAACAATCCAAGTCGTGGTACCTATGAATTAATTAATCAGGATGGACAATGGTATCTTAAAGCAGCAAATTTATTAGGTTGGCTCAGAATGCCGTAGATTAGCATAATGATATATCTATTACTTAAGAGTCTGCATATTGTCTCTATGGTGGCGTGGTTCGCTGCTCTATTCTATCTCGTCAGATTATTCGTCTACCATAAGGAAGCTCATCAGAAAGGTGACGCTGCAAGCAACATACTCACAACTCAGTACTATGCAATGGGCTCGCGATTATTCAAGCTTATATGCCGTCCTGCCATGATTCTTACATGGGTACTCGGTATAGTCATGATGTCTCAGAATGGTGGAGAATGGCTCCGAGAAGCTAAGTGGCTGCATACTAAGATCACGGTCGTACTTGTACTTACAGGATATAGCGAGTATAGTGGGGTCATCATCAAAAAGCTACACAAGGGTCAGAAAGTCATGTCTACATTGGCTTTCAGAATGTACAATCAGATCCCTACCCTGTTCTTATTATTGATTGTTTTGTTAGCTATATTTAAAAATATGCTGAATATTGGCTATACATTTGCCGGTATATTCATATTAGGAATAGTCTTATTTTTATTTATAAAAATGTCTAATAAAAAGGCTTAAGAACGTAAACAACACAA
Source organism: uncultured Saprospiraceae bacterium (assembly GCA_938002705.1). Classification (GTDB taxonomy): domain Bacteria; phylum Bacteroidota; class Bacteroidia; order Chitinophagales; family Saprospiraceae; genus RFSX01. The sequence goes on from CALLAG010000055.1 coordinate 3,347, forward strand.
ATGAAAAAATTTCTTAGAATTCTAATAGCTATACTTGTCTTATTCTTAATATTAGCATTACTACTCATGTTCTTATCTCCTAAGAAGATGATGGTAGAAGAATCTATAACTATAGATGCCCCAGCTAATATGGTGTATAACCAAGTCAATGATTTTAAAAAATGGCCTACATGGTCACCTTGGTCAAAGTTAGATCCTGATGCGGTCAATACATACAGTAAAAAAACATCTGGCGTAGGTGCACAATGGTCATGGAAAGGAAATGAAGACATGGGTGAAGGCACTCAAAAAATAATAGGTGTAGATCCTGGCAAAAGCATAAAAACTTCATTAGACTTTAATGGTATGCCTGGCACCAGTTTTAGTGACTGGACATTCATACCAGAAGGTGATAAAACTAAAGTTACTTGGACATTTGATGGTGCTGAGTCGAACTTCTTTATGAGACCTTTCAACCTAATATTTAAATCAACTGTAGCAAAATCTTACCAAGAAGGCTTATCTGCCATCAAAACGATAGTAGAAAAAAGAGCCCAAGAAAAAATATATAAAGGCTTCAAAATAAATGAAGTCGATATACCTGAGAAGAACTATATCGCCATCAGACAAGAGATCAAGATGGATAATGTACAGCAATTCTATAGCAGAAATCTTCCATCACTATTCGGAAAAGTAACAGCTGCAGGTATAGAGATGGATGGTATGCCTGGAGGATTATTCTACAAGTGGGATGAGACTAACGGTACGACGGATATGGCGGCAAGCATTCCTATCAAGGAAGCGATGTCAGTAGCAGGAGCAAGTCTAGAGACTATCCCAGCAGGCAGAGCTATTCAGGTAGATTACTACGGCGATTATGACGGATCGGCACAAGCTCACTATGCCATAGATGAGTATATGCAAGATTATGGCATCTTAAGTAATGTCCCTATAGTAGAGGAATATGTTACTGATCCTACAGTAGAAAAAGATCCTAAGAAATGGTTAACAAAGATAACCTACTACATCGCAGAAAACTAAAATGACAATAAATGGGTTATTCAATTATGAGTAACCCATTTTTATTTATACCATATGAATAATATCATACTACTATTACTTCTCAGTCTCCCATCGCTGCATGACTTCCATATGAGCAGATTAGATCTGCATTACAAGTCAGATCAGCAGTCTATGCAGTTTTCGTTGTTTATGTTTATAGATGACTTTGAAGCTACGATCAAGGAGCATGAGGATAATGTAGACTTAAAATTATTTACAAAAAAAGAATCTACCGTCGCTGATTCTCTGATCTATAATTACATCAGCAAAAACCTTCTTATCAATGTAGACAACAACATTAAGACTATGAACTACATAGGAAAGGAAATAGATGAAAAAGATCTGCAAGGCATGTGGATATACCTTGAAATAGATAATCAGAAAACTTTCGAATCTCTGGACATCACTAACTCTATCCTGACAGATGCCTTCTCAGATCAGAGAAATATCATCAACGTGTTAGTGGACAGCAAAAGAAAAGGCTATCATATCCTCGATAAGAAAAACAACAGTCAAAAGATTAAGCTCTGAGAAATCCACTCTCATATATTATCATAGTCCCAGTCAGGCTATATCAGAAAGTTATATCTCCTCTCTTAGGTCCTAACTGTAGATATCAACCTACTTGTTCTCATTACATGATAGAGGCAATACAAGAATGGGGCCTCGTCAAAGGCTTGTACTTGGGTATCAGAAGAATATTAAGATGTCATCCCTGGGCATCATTTGGCGAAGATCCTGTGCCTAAGAAGAAATAATAGGCCATGCTTATAATGCCAAAAGTAAAAACCATAGAAAGGCTAAGTACACTGCCTCAAGAGACTATTAAAATCATCTATAACCCATAGAGGCTTACCACTTTAACCTGGATTATGCGATAGAAAATCTATCGAATCATCTTATACAATTTGACTTATAGAATGGCGGATAAGATCGCTCATATAATTTATTTCAGATTAAGACAGAAAACCTACCTACTGGCAGGCAGGCGTAGACATAGCCTTAGCTATGGCGAGGCTTTCTAACGCAGATATGGAAT
>CALLAG010000056.1 GCA_938002705.1 uncultured Saprospiraceae bacterium
CTTCCTCAGGTTTTCTGTCAGGTAGAAGGTCATCTAATATGCTCGATAGCTTATCTTCTAATTTTTCTATCTCTCCTTTTTCATCAGATGCTGTATCAGTATCTTTTGATTTTCGAGTCGAACCCTTAGAGCTTGAGTTAGAAGTTCCTCCGCTTAACATAGATGCAGTATTGAGCGTAACAGTTGCAGCATCATGCTGATCTAAGTTTTTTAAAGTATTACCAAATAACTTCAAACTCTCAGGTGTGATACCTACAAGTTCAAATGCTTGTAGCAAATCGTTCTTAGTCCCTTTGAATGCAGCTATTGCGTATTTGGCCTTAGCTCTTTTGTATAGAGCATCTTTGTAAGAGGGATTTTTAGTGATTATTTTAGTGAACTCTCTGATAGCATCTTCATATCTGTCAGTCTCAAGTAGATAATCCGCTTTCACATATATGAAACCGAGTTCTTCGTCTATTGCTTGAGCATTTAAGCTTATAGCTCCTATGGCTAATAATAATATTGATAAAATCTTCATAATATGTAAATTGTTGGTTTGCAAAGTTAATCTCATTTAATTTAAAGACGGCATTACATCCATTTAGTTAACAAGGACTATTCCTATTAAGGCTTAAACTTTCGTTAAACTGCCAATTATGTAGGCATTACAGACGGATATCGACGATTTACAGGATAATTTTCACTTAAATTAATGTCGCTTAGAGCTGCCAGATTGTCACTTCTCCCGATGATTTATTGTAAATTTGCGACTATTCCAATAACATATGTACAACGATAATCCAACTTTAGACAATATAACTCAGAAGCTCGACCCTAAATTGCAAGGACAAGTTTTTGATGACGAGAAATCAGAGAATCCATCTCAGAGAAAATTCTATATAGAAAGCTATGGATGTGCTATGAATTTTAGCGATTCTGAGATTGTCGCTTCTATCCTTGCGGAAGAAGGATACCACTCCACTCGCGAGTGGCAAGATGCAGATCTTATCCTCATCAATACATGCTCGATCAGAGACAAGGCAGAACAGACTGTCCGTCACAGATTAGCCAACTTCAACAATATAAAGAAGAAAAAACCGGGCACACTCATAGGCGTACTAGGTTGCATGGCAGAAAGGCTGAAAGCTAAGCTACTCGACCAAGAAAAACTCGTCGATATCGTCTTAGGCCCAGATGCCTACCGAGACTTACCTAACCTGATCAGAAGAGCAGAGGATGGTGATAAGGGTGTCAATGTCCTATTATCAAGAGAAGAAACCTACTCAGAAATATCACCACTAAGACTCGGCACTAATGGCATCACTGCTTATATCTCGATTATGAGAGGTTGTGATAATATGTGCTCGTTCTGCGTTGTACCATTTACAAGAGGAAGAGAAAGAAGTAGAGATGCCTATAGCATCGTCGCCGAAGCTCAAGATCTAAGTGATAGAGGGTATAAGGAAGTCACCCTATTAGGTCAGAATGTAGATTCTTATAAGTGGACAGATCCTAATACTGATGAGCATGTCTCATTCGCCAGCTTATTAGTGATGGTCGCTAAGGTCAACCCTCTGATGAGAGTAAGATTCTCGACATCACATCCTAAGGATATCAATGATGACGTTATGTATGCCATCAGAGACTATCATAATATCTGTAATTACGTCCACCTCCCTGTACAGTCTGGTAACAGTCGAGTGCTTAAGCTCATGAACAGGACCTACGACAGAGAGTGGTATATCAAGAAAGTAGATAGAATCTATGAGATTGTTCCCGATTGTGCTATTACATCTGACATGATCGCAGGCTTCTGCTCTGAGACAGAAGAAGAACACCAAGACACTCTCAGCATGATAGAATATGCTAAGTATACGATGTCTTATATGTTCTACTATTCTGAAAGACCTGGCACACTCGCCGCAAGAAAGTACGAGGACGATGTCCCGTATGAGGTCAAGAAGCGCAGGTTAGCAGAGATCATCAGATTACAGAATCAGATATCATACGAAAGCAATAAGAGAGATATCGGAAAGACATTTGAGATACTTGTAGAAGGAGATTCCAAAAAATCAAAAGAAGAACATAAGGGCAGAAATAGCCAATTCAAGATGGTTGTCTTCCCTAAGAAAGCAGGTATCAAACCCGGTGACTATGTACAAGTCAAAATAGAATCTGTCACATCTGGAACATTACGAGGGACTATAGTGTAAGAGTATAGACATGAATATACAAGCGGTAAAACAAAGATATGGAATCGTGGGTCGATCAGAATTACTGGATCGGGCTATCACTACTGCATTACGTGTATCTTCTACTGATCTTACGGTATTGATCTCTGGAGAAAGTGGTGTAGGTAAGGAATCTATGTCTAAAATCATACATGATTACAGCCCCAGAAAACATAACCAATTCATAGCCATAAATACTGGAGCAATACCAGAAGGTACTATTAATTCTGAGTTATTCGGACATGAGAAAGGTGCATTTACAGGTGCCACATCAGAACGCAAGGGTTATTTTGAGACCGTCAACAAGGGTACGATATTCTTAGATGAGATCGGCGAGATGCCTCTTGATACACAGGCATTCTTACTGAGGATATTAGAAAGTGGCGAGTATATAAAGGTAGGATCCTCCAAGGTCCTCAAGACAGATGTGAGAGTCATAGCTGCTACTAATGTCAACCTGATGGATAAGATAAGCCAAGGAAAATTCAGAGAAGACCTCTACTACAGGCTTAATACAGTACCTATTAAGATGCCTGCCCTCAACGAACGCCGAGAGGATATTGATATTCTATTCAGGAAATTCGCCTATGACTTTGCTGATAAATATAAAACAGAGCCAGTAAGAATGGATGAAGCATCTAAGCAGCTCATCAATAACTATAGATGGCCAGGTAACATAAGAGAACTCCGTAATCTCGTAGAGCAGCTTTCTGTATTATCAGAAGATAATTATGTCAATATAGACGATCTACTCAAGTTAGCACCACAATTAGCCAACAGAAACCTGCCAGCTAAGTATTCTGAAAAGCAGAACATAGAAGAACGAGAGATATTGTACAAGTTCCTATTCGAGATGAAGAATGATCTTAATGACCTGAAGCAATTGGTATTCGAGCTGGTACAGCGTAACAACTTAGAGATGCCGTCTCTATCAAGATCCATTCTTACAAGTCAGAATCCTATGCCCGCTCCTACCTACCAAAATGATAGAACACAAGAAACAAGCTTCCCAGAACCTGCTCCATACAATGAATATAGCGATAAACCAGTTCTTATAAGTGACAACCAGAACTTCAGCCGTACAGAAGAAGTAGAGGAGAATCTATCATTAGATGAAAAAACAAAAGAGCTTATCACAAAAGCACTTAAGAAACATAGAGGAAGACGTAAGGATGCAGCGGAGGAGTTAGGTATATCTGAAAGGACACTATATAGAAAAATCAAGGAGTATGACATCCCTATTTAGACTATTATTGATATGCAGCTTATTTGCGATAAGCAGTTGCTATGGGTTTAAAGGAATAAGCATTCCACCTGATGTCAAGAAATTCTATGTAGAAAACTTTGTGTTAAATGACCTTACCGCTCCCATAGATCTTAGTCAGACATTCACAGAGGAGCTGAGAAGGAAGATCAGGCAGGAAAGTCGCCTTCTTGAGAATAATGATACCCCAGACATTATCTTCTCAGGAGAGATCAACAGATACAGTATCACCTATGCAGCACCTGATGTAGACAATACAGCAAGCCTTAATAGATTAACAATAGATATAAAAATTGATTACGAGAATCTAATCAACGAGGAAGATAATTGGTCTAAGACTTATACTGATTTTGAAGATTATGACAGCAATGGTAACCTACAAGACCTTGAAGATGAGCTTATTGCCACTATAGTAGAAGATATTCTGGAGAGAGTCTTTAATGATGCGTTTACAGATTGGTAGTCGATTTTGTGCCGATAATGTTCTAAATTTGAAAAAATGAAGTCTTTAGGTAAAATAATAAAAAATAAAACTGGCGCCAAAAACTTGGAAGCACTCACTAAGCTTATCAAGAAAGCCCCCTACTCACAGCCCATCCAGAAGTTAGGCAAGGAATTATCTATGGATGATTCTGCTGACATATTACTAAGATATGACTGGACCGTTAATACACCTAAGGTAGAAGCCGAGGATAAGAATGCCGAGAGTATCCACTCGATGGGATCACTCAAGTACAAAAAAGCCAAAAAGAAAAAAGCCGATAAAAAGAAACTAAGCATAAATTCTAAATCTGAAAAAGACAATAATAATCCAAAGCCAGACAAGAAGAAAAAGAAAGATGCCAAATCTGCT
>CALLAG010000057.1 GCA_938002705.1 uncultured Saprospiraceae bacterium
AGGTAACGTAATGTCATTGTATGTTTTTTTTAGAAAAGTCTTAATTATGTGAATTTAGAAATTTTGATGGCAAAAACCAGCCCAAAAATGCACCTACTAAGCCCCATTGTACGAAGGCATCTATAAGGTCTGGAATAGAATCTGTCTTAAACCATATACTATTAAGATAAGGAATTGTTAGATAAGATATGATACCGACGATGAGACAGCTTGTGAGAATTTTAGAAAAACTTAGATTAACATTACCCATGAGAAGATAGCATAGTAGAAATGCTGATAAGAAATCTATGATGAAAGCTCTGAGCATATTCATGCCCATGGTATTGCTCCATTGTTTTTTGTAAGTTAATAAAACCCACGGTTGCCCTTCCATATCTTTTGCGTAAGCTTCTTGCTGTTCTGGGGTGTAGCCTGGGGCGAGATTAGGCATCATGTATTGCCCCTCTGGTAGATTAAGATCCGTGATCGTTTTCATAATCTGATCCTGATGTGGCGTATGTGTCATATAGGATCCATGTATATTAAGGGCAGACCATGAGAGAAACTGCCACATGAAAAGTATAAAGCCTCCCACTAAGCCACCGATGATTGATTTTTTCATTTCGTTATATTTTTATGGATTAAATTTAGTGAATCCAAATTTAATGCTGGTTATCTGTACTAATGGAAGTTAATAAGTTGGAATAGTCGCTTAATGTCCATATTAATAGATGCCCATTATTTGATTCAGTCTGTAGAAGGATTTAATATAGCAGTGATGCATATTTTAATCTCTGCAATAATATACTTAACGCATTGATTTTAAGGCATTTATACATTTGTACATCACTCGGAATTTTAGTACCTTTGCAGCTCATTTCATTTAATAATAATTAATGGCTGAGGATAAAGACAAAAACAAGAATAAAGGCAATTATAGTGCTAATAACATACAAGCACTAGAAGGCTTAGAAGCAGTAAGAATGCGTCCTGGTATGTATATAGGAAGTACTGATGCCAAGGGACTCCACCACTTAGTATGGGAGGTCATAGATAACTCTATAGATGAGCACTTAGCTGGACATTGTGATACTATAACTACAATCATACATAAGGATAATTCTATCACAGTCAGAGATAACGGTAGGGGTATACCTACTGGTATGCACGAGAAGTTACAGAAATCTGCACTGGAAGTCGTAATGACAGTTCTGCATGCGGGTGGTAAGTTTGATAAAGATACTTACAAGGTATCTGGTGGACTTCACGGTGTGGGTGTATCTTGTGTCAATGCATTGTCTGGTTACTTAAAAGCAGAAGTACATAGAGAAGGAAAAATATACACGCAGACATATTCAGAAGGTATTCCGACATCTAAAGTAGAACAAGTAGGCACAACTGAGGACAGAGGTACTATCATATCTTTTAAGCCAGATGCGACGATATTCGAAAGTTTAGAATATAGATTTGAGACATTAGAGAATAGATTTAAGGAATTGTCATTTCTTAATAAGGGCTTGACTCTGACGCTTGAAGATGAGCGTGTACAAGAAGAAGGTAAGAATAAGAAAAAGACTTTCCACTCAGAAGGTGGTCTTAAGGAGTTTGTCAAATATATAGATAGTGCACGTACACCAATTTTAGATGAGCCTATTCATGTAACTGGAAAAGAAGAAAATGTAGAAGTAGAAGTAGCGATGCAGTATAATACAAGCTACTCAGAGAATATATACTCTTTTGTAAATAATATAAGCACTAAGGAAGGTGGAACACACGTAAGCGGTTTCCGTAGAGCGGTTAATAGGGTATTCGCTAAGTATGGAGAGGACAACGGATTCTTCAGTAAGCTGAAATTCAAGATAGCTGGAGAAGACTTTAGAGAAGGTCTTACAGCTATAGTCTCTGTCAAGGTACCTGAGCCACAATTTAAAGGTCAGACAAAAGGGGAGCTAGGTAACTCAGAGGTGACAGGCATAGTCTCTCGTGCAGTAGGGGATGTGATCACTTATTTCTTAGAGGAGAATAAGGCATTGGCTAAGCGTATAATGGAGAAGGTCATCTTAGCAGCAACAGCGAGACATGCGGCAAGGAAGGCGAGAGAAATGGTCCAGCGTAAGAACGTTATGACAGGAGGCGGCCTACCAGGTAAGTTGTCTGATTGTAGTTCTAAGGATCCAGCTGAGTCTGAGATATTTCTTGTCGAGGGAGATTCTGCCGGTGGTACAGCTAAGCAAGGTAGAGACAGACACTTCCAAGCGATACTACCACTAAGAGGTAAGATCCTTAATGTAGAGAAAGCAATGGAACACAAGATCTATGAGAAGGAGGAGATCAAAAATATGTTTACAGCATTAGGCGTAAGCATAGAAGAGAAAGACGGACAGAGAATACTGAATACTGAGAAGTTAAGATATGACAAGATAGTCATCATGTGTGATGCCGACGTCGATGGTAGTCATATTAGTACATTGATACTTACATTCTTCTTTAGATACATGAAAGAACTTGTGGAGAATGGTAATATATATATTGCTGCGCCACCACTATATCAAGTTAAGAAAGGTAAGCAAAGTAAGTATGCATGGAATGATGAAGAGAGATTGGCTATTATGGAAGAGTTCGGAGGAAAAGATGACACCTCTATCAAGATACAAAGATATAAGGGTCTGGGAGAGATGAATGCTGATCAGTTATGGGAGACTACTATGAATCCTGAATTTCGTACACTGCACCAGATATCTATCACGGATGCATTAGAGGCAGATCATGTATTCTCGATGTTGATGGGTGACGAGGTGCCACCTAGAAGAGCATTTATAGAAGAGAATGCTAAGTACGCGAATATTGATATATAGAATCTATTAATTATCATCTAATCAAAAAATGGCATCGGAGAATTTCTTTGAGCAATATGGTAAGATTTCCAAAGAAGGGATTGAGGATTTAAATAAAAAGCTTAATCCTAATAAAATAAAAAAAGGAGATCAGCTCCTTTCTTATGGCCAGATTTGTAAAGAGATATTTTTCGTAACCAAAGGATGCTTAAGACTTTATTATATTTCTGATGGTGTTGAAATTACAGTTTGGTTTTCATTCGAAGGCAACTCAGCTATTGAGCTATCCAGTTTTCTTAGTGGAGAACCCACTGAGTACTTTATAGAAGCCATAGAAGACAGCGAATATCTATCACTGAGTAAATCAGAACTCCTAAAATTGTATGTCGCCTATCCTGAACTCGAAAGTATAGTAAGGCGCTTCTGGGAAGATGTTATATTAAATATACTACAGCGATTTACTGCCCTACAAAAAGATTCTGCTGAGGACCGTTATATAAGTCTCATCAACCAAAGCAACTACCTACAAAGAGTACCACAAAAGTACTTAGCATCATACATAGGTGTCACCCCTACATCACTGAGTCGGATAAAGAGGAACCTTAAGTAGGAAAAAATATAGAGCTGTTTTCATTAGGAGATTAGTCTTAAAATAGTGAAGGCCTTACTTTATACTAATTCCTGGACTTAATGTTCCTGATACTTTATTAATCGAGAAGCTTAATGAAGCTGAGCCTTGTCAAATGATGGTGGGTGGCGGGAGCGGCACAGAGTGGAGCCTATGATTTGACTTGATTTTCAGACTACTGGCAGACAGGTTTGTCTCTTTTTTAACATAGAAAAAAGTGAATTGTATTAAGAAATATCATCCAATAATTGCAAGTAATCAAGCCTATAGTCACATAAGACTATATAAAAGATCCGCTTCGTCCTCGAAAAAAGATGAACTAAAACTCATTAATTGTCATAGGACAACTTTTTACCAGAAGAAGCATTATACCTTTATGGTGGAATTATAAGCTTAACCTATTAAACAGATTA
>CALLAG010000058.1 GCA_938002705.1 uncultured Saprospiraceae bacterium
ATTTCCATAGTAATAACTTTATGGTAGATCGGCAGGTTATCTTAGATAATCCATTCGAGGAAGCCTTAGATAAGTATGGTTATGAGGACTTATTATACGCTCAGCAGCTTCAGGATAAGGGTGTATCTATTATGCATATAGATAACCCTGTGCAGCACTTAGGATTGGAGAAGAATGTCCGATTTCTCGAAAAAACAAGACTAGCCATAGATAACCTATTGTATCTCAAATATGCCCATAATAGCCCCATTCCTACTAATATAGAGAGATTTGCTAATCGACTTTATGACGTGGGATTCCATGAGGATTTTCTAAGGTATTATAGTAAGAGAGAAGGTGATATAGAAGCCACTTTATTAGGTAAGACACCTAATGTTAGGGCCTTAGATATGTACAAATTAGCTTATTTCTATAACCGAAGAAATGCTTGGATTACTGGAATAACCTAATTGAATTCACGCATTTATAGAATTATTCCATATTAAAGTCTGCTTATATCATGAAAATCATTCGTGATTTTCTATATTTATTAGCTTTAAAAAGTGAAAATACCAGCACCCCATTGGATTTTACTTATTTTACTCGATATTAAATAACTACATGACATTACAACCTCAATACTTACTGATAGTAGCTATACTATTTTTTGGTTTCGGATTAGAAGCGCAGAATATTGTGAAAGGGACCGTCAGAGATGCTTCTATAGGAGAAGATATCATAGGTGCTAATATTATTGTCCAAGGTACAACCGAGGGGACCATATCAGATTGGGATGGAAGCTTTGAGTTTTCTACAGAAAGAGCCTTTCCTATAACCTTAGAGATATCTTATATAGGGTATGCACAGCAAGTTGTACAAGTTGTAGATGCAAGTACACTTGACATTAAGTTAGAAGAAAGTACTGCTCTGATAGAAGAGATCGTCGTCAAAGGTCAGAGGGTATCAGATGCTCAGAAGAAAGCACCTCTCACGATAGAGTCATTAGACCTATTATCGATTAAGGAGACGCCTGCAGCAAGTTTCTATGAAGGCTTAGGAGCACTTAAGGATGTGGATCTGACGACGGCAAGTATAGGATTTACAATTATTAATACGAGAGGATTCAATAGTACGAGTCCAGTAAGATCACTTCAGATCATAGATGGGATAGATAACCAATCTCCAGGTCTTAATTTTTCATTAGGTAACTTTCTAGGAGCATCAGAATTAGATGTCAGAAAAGTGGATCTCATCATAGGAGCGAGTTCTGCTTATTATGGTCCTAATGCATTTAATGGGGTGATCAGTATGGAGACTAAGAATCCATTTATACTAAGAGGATTATCGGCAAGAGTTAAGGTAGCAGAACGTAACCTATTCGAAGGAAGTCTGAGATGGGCGGACTCTTTTAGTAATAAGGACGGCAAACCTTGGGTAGCTTACAAAGTAAACTTATTCAGGTTACAAGCGGATGACTGGGAAGCGGATAATTTTGAGCCAGTAGATGATTCTGAGGTGACGGCAGATAATCCAGGCAGATTCGATGCTGTCAATACTTACGGAGACGAATTTAACAGATCAGCCAATATCACAGGGATTGGTACCTATTTTAGAAGAGGGTATGATGAGTTTGACTTAGTAGATTATAATACAGAAAATACAAAAGCTGCAGCAGCAGTACATTTTAGACTTAAGCCAGAGATGGAATTTGATTCGCCAGAATTAATATTTGCTTCCAGTTATGGAGCAGGAACGACAGTCTATCAAGGTGATAACAGGTTCTCATTGAAGAATATACAGTTCTATAACCATAAGGTAGAGCTGTCTAAGAAAGATAAATATTTTCTGAGAGCCTATGTAACACATGAAGACGCAGGAGATTCTTATGATCCGTTCTTTACTGCATTAAAATTACAAGAAAGATCTAAGGATGATGGAGAGTGGAATACGGCTTATCTTAATTACTGGAGTCTTAATATAAGTCCAAGAATCAATCAATTAGAAGGCCTGCCGAGGATTACAATGTTCCCAGGAGACCCAGAAGGCTTCAGAGAAGCTCAGGCGGTATTTCTATCTGGATTCCAAGACTCGCTAACTGTATGGCACCAAGAGACACTTGCTGGATCTAATGTGGAGAATGTTGCAGCTGGTACAAGTGCATTCTTAGAACCTGGTACGACAGAATTTCAGTCAGCTTTCGATGATATTACATCAAGAATAGCCAACATAGAAGATGGCACAAGACTGTTCTCTAAGTCGGCATTAGGTCATATACACGGGGAGTATAAGTTTAATGATGTATATGCTAATAACAAGATAACAGACTTAGACTTCAGAGTAGGGGCTAATGGAAGGTATTATCTACCAGATTCTCAGGGGTCCATATTGCTGGATACAACAGGTGTAAATATCGATACCTATGAGTATGGGGTATATGGAGGAGCTGAGATAGGTCTTGCACATGATAAGCTGAGATTGACTGCAACGATGAGATTAGATAAGCACGAGAATTTCAACTATCTCGTATCGCCGGCGGCATCTATAGTGTATACCCCTTCAGAAGATAATTACTTAAGATTATCGTTTTCATCAGCGATAAGAAACCCAAGATTAGTAGATCAATATCTTAATTATAATGTTGGGCCTGCTATACTTTTAGGTAATATTAATGGCTTTGATGATCTCGTGACTGTAGACTCATTCGTAGATTTTCTCAATTCTGGTGACAAATCACAGTTGGACACATTTGATATAGCACCTATCCAGCCTGAGAAAGTTCAGACGGTGGAGTTAGGATATAGAACAACATTATTTGATGCAGTATATCTGGATATGAGTTACTATTTCTCACGATATAGAGACTTTATAGGATTCCAGTTAGGGATAGATCAGTTCATCCCAGAAGGAAGTACATTGCCTACATTTGTGCAAGCTTATAGAGTGAGTGCCAATGCTGCAGATATCGTTACTACTCAAGGAGCATCAATAGGAGTCAGTTACTATTTTGCTAAGTACTTCCAGTTCAAAGGGAATTTCTCATGGAATAAATTGAATACAGCAACTGAAGATCCTATTATACCGGCATTTAATACACCAGAGTTTAAATATAACTTAGGTTTGTCAGCAAGAAATTTAAATATTAATTTAGGGGGCTTTTCGATTCCAGATGTTGGATTTAGTGTACAGTATAAGTGGATACAGGGTTTCATATTTGAAGGGTCTCCACAGTTTACTGGATTCATACCGACTTATGACTTAGTAGATGCTCAGATGAGTATTCCGATTAAGTCAGTAAATACAACGATAAAATTAGGAGCATCAAACCTTCTTAATTCCAAAAACTTCCAGACTTATGGCGGCCCTCGTATAGGAAGAATGGCTTATATAAGTGCAACTTACGATTGGCAGAAGAAATAATAAGAATATAATTCAACATTAATTTTTACTTTAATAACAATATCTAACATGAGGAAAATTTACACTTTATTTTGTTTGATTTTTATGACTTCGATGCTTGTAGCACAGGTCAGATACGTAGACGCCAGCTTTGGTGTAGATGTAGAGAGAGATGTCACATTCGGATCTAACATTAGTATCCTTACAGGGCAGCCACTTCCATTAGAATTAAAGATGGATGTATATACTCCAGCTGGAGATACAGAGACGGAGAGACCAGTCATACTTGTATCACACACAGGGAGTTTCTTACCGCCATTATTTAACGGTCAGATTACAGGATCTAAGACTGATAGTACTGTAGTCTATACATGTACAGAATTAGCTAAGAGAGGATATGTTGCTGTAGCATATACATACAGACAAGGATGGTTACCTACTGCTCCAGATGAGGACACGCGTAGAGGTACATTATTACAAGCAGCATACAGAGGTATACAGGATTCTAGAACATGTGTAAGATTCCTAAGAAGAAATGCTGATGAAGGTGGTAACCAATATGGTATCGATCCTGAGAGAATAGGGATGTTCGGTATCGGAACTGGCGGTTACTTATCATTAGGTTGTGGATCATTCTATGATTTTGAAGATGTATTATTAGAGAAATTTATCAATACTAATACAGCTCTTCCATACATAGATTCTTTAGTATATGGTAACATCTTTGCAGATGCACCGGCTGCTATATGTCTTGCTAATCACCCAGGCTATAGTTCTGAGATAGATTTCGCATTTAATGTGGGAGGCGCATTAGGAGATGAGTCTTGGATCAGTGGTACTGATAATGAGGCTGCATTTGCTGGTGTTCATGCGACGAGCGATATATTCGCTCCGTATAACGTAGGTCCAGTTATCGTACCTACTACTAATGAGTTCGTTGTCACTGTAGCTGGTACTCAAGCTGCAATAGCAAGAGCAAATGAAGCAGGTAACAACGATATCTTTGATGATATGATAGACAATGAATTTACAGCATTAGTTGATGCACAGATTGGTACTCAGTTAACACTGCCTACAGGTCAAACGCTTGAAGTAGGTGCAAAAAACTTCTATGGTTTCGTAACGCCGTTTCCACAAGGATCACCTTGGGACTGGTGGGATAAGCCGACATTAGATGCTATTGTAGCAGGAACTAATAATGCATTAGGTACAATGTTTAACTCTGATACATTACACAGAGATGGTCTATTGACTAATCCTATGATGTCTCCTGAGCAAGGTAGAACTTACATGGATTCTATTATCACATTTATGATACCAAAATCATGTGTAGCACTAAGATTATACTGTGACGGTGTGACAGGTGTAGAAGATGAGATCGTTGATCACGCAGTGACTTATCAGCCTAACCCTGCAGTAGAGATGATTACATTCAGATCAGAAGATGCAATCATCAGATCTATACACATCGTCGATATTAAAGGACAGCTTGTAGAGGAATACAATAACATAGATAACACAAATTATACAGTAGATAGAAACAATCTCGCAGATGGTATCTATTTTGCACAACTACGATTTGATGACGGTACACAGACCATCAAGTTTATATTCAAATAATAACTGAATAGCTAAAAATA
>CALLAG010000059.1 GCA_938002705.1 uncultured Saprospiraceae bacterium
TTCTTCAGGTATATTGATCTCCATATTCTCTCTTACCTTAACTTGACATGCCAGTCTTTTTCCTTCTGCTGCCTCTTTTCTTGTCAGGTGATTCATCTCAGTAGGTAGCACATCTCCTCCTCCTGAGTGTACGTGACACTCACACATAGCACAAGTACCACCACCACCACAAGCAGACGGGAGGAATAGATCCCCTTCTGATAATGCTGTTAGAAGATTAGCTCCTGGCTGCACCACTAATGGATTCTCCGTATCACCATTGACAATGATATTGACATTACCTTGTGGTACAAGTCTCTTACGTGCTATGATAAGCATGTAGGATAATAAAAGTATTACACCACAGAAGGCTAATAGTGTAAATACATATGGCATGAAGCCTGATAAAATGAATACGTTCATCTTTATACTTTCTTTAAAATTTCTTTAGAATGCTGCTGGATCTATTCCCATTAATCCCATAAATGCCATTCCCATCAATCCAGTTAATAAGAAGGCCATTCCTAATCCTCTTAATGCTGGTGGTACAGCTGAATACTTTATTTTTTCTCTAATTGCTGCGATAGCTACGATAGCTAAGAACCATCCGAATCCTCCTCCTATTCCAAAGGCTACTGACTCGCTGAAGTTATATTCTTTAGATACCATAAATAATGAGCCACCTAATATGGCACAGTTAACAGTAATTAGAGGTAAGAATATACCTAATGAGTTATAGAGCGATGGCGAATATTTCTCTACTACCATCTCTACAAGCTGCACCATAGATGCTATCACTGCTATAAACAATATAAATCTCAAAAAGGTTAGGTCCGTTTGAAAAATTCCATTTTCGCCGAGTAACCACACGTTGATAACCCAGTTAATAGGCATCGTAATCGCAAGTACGAATATGACTGCAAGTCCTAATCCAACGGCTGTTTTCACAGTCTTAGATACAGCTAAGTAAGAACACATTCCTAAGAAGTAGGACAGTGCTAAGTTCTCTATGAAAGCTGATTTTATGAATATATTTACTAATTCTCCCATGTCTAATTTATATTATAATATTAGGATACGTCTACTAATTGTGGCTTCCATGCTCTGTGTGCCCATATGATAACTGCGATAACAAACATAGCAGATGGGAACAATACCATTAAGTTATTCGGTTGATACCAGCCCATTATGCTACTCTCTGAAGTATTAAGCCAATAGTCAGGCGTTGCTCCGAGAATCTTTGCACCAAAAATTTCTCCTTTACCAAAAAACTCTCTAACGAAAGCGACAATCAATAATATTATACCATAACCGATTCCATTTCCCAAACCATCAAGCGCAGATTCGTAAGGTCTATTCGCCATCGCGAATGCTTCTAATCTACCCATGACTATACAGTTAGTTATAATTAATCCTATGAATACGGATAGTTGCTTGTAACTTTCAAAAGCGTATGCTTTAAGCACTAACTCCACTACTGTCACAAGCGTTGCGATTATGATCAATTGGACGATCATCCTTACTGATTTAGGGATCATCTTTCTTATCGATGATGTAATCACATTGGCAAAGATGCATACGAATACAACTGCGATCGCCATCACTAATGCGTTTTTCATGCCCGTTGTCACTGCTAGTGCTGAACAGATCCCAAGTACCTGTACCGTAATAGGATTATTCTCACTTAATGGATCGGTTAATAGCTTACGCTCCTTCTTACCAAAAGTTAGTCCTTGTTTCTTTTCTACAACTGCTGTATCAGCCATACTTTATAATTTTTTATGGACGAGGTCTTAAGTCGTCATTATTATTTTCTCAATTTATCAAAATAAGCATCATAAGCTACTATGTCAGTATTTATCATTTCTTCTACGCCATCTCCTGTTATTGTAGCTCCTGATATCGCATCTACGTCATGCATAGGATCTTTTGCTCCGCCTTTCCTTACTTCTAATCCGACGAATTCTCCATTGGGTTCATATAATTTTTTACCTATGAATTGCTTTACCCAAGCTTTATTATCCTTAATCTCAGCACCTAATCCTGGTGTCTCCGCCTTATGATCAAAAGATACACCTGCAATGGTATTCAAATCTGATTCTAGTGCAATATTACCCCATATCGCATCCCACAGACCCTTACCTCTTGTGTAGACAATATAATATTTATTACCATCAGATTTTGTAAACTCGTAGACTGGAAGTAGCCTTTCATCGATTGGCTCTTTATCTTGTTTCACAAGATCAAGATTTTCAGCTTTCCCATTCTTTACACCATCTTTTTCTAAGTCTTCTTTAGGAATGACCACTCCCTCATCGTTAATTACGGATTGCTTGATCTGCTTCTCAAATATCTCAGTTACTTGCTCACTACTTATCGATGAGAAGTCTATATCTAACTGATTAGCCACTGCAGCAAGTGTTGCTTTCTTACTATACAGTGCTTCATTGTAGTCATGCTTTGACTTAAGACCATTCTGTAACAATGCTAATAGCATAGCAACAATGGAAGTCATTATCAAAACAAATCTTAGTGTCTGTGATGTATTATGCATGTGTTATATTCTTTTCGTTGACTGTACCTGCATCTCTCATTATCATTGCTGATGATGATGATGCTTTTGCTGACCTACGCTTCATATTGGCATCAAGTACGT
Source organism: uncultured Saprospiraceae bacterium (assembly GCA_938002705.1). Classification (GTDB taxonomy): domain Bacteria; phylum Bacteroidota; class Bacteroidia; order Chitinophagales; family Saprospiraceae; genus RFSX01. Next base: position 2,636 of record CALLAG010000059.1, read on the forward strand.
AATAATCTATCAGTGGTGCAAAAGTGTTAAGGAATAGTATTGCTAACATCCATCCTTCTGGATATGCTGGGTTAAATACTCTGATTAATAATCCTATAACTCCTATCATAAATCCATATATCCACTTACCGACATTAGTCGATGCGGCAGTTACTGGATCTGTAGCCATATATGCCATGGCAAAGAAGAAACTTCCGATGTAGAAGTGATAGAACCAAGGTACTGTCATAAATGGTGTCGCTCCCCAAGCATTAAATAATAATCCCATAGCAGAACATCCTAAGAACATGCTGAACATTATTCTCCAGCTCGCTACTCTTGTTATCAATAATATAGCTGCGCCTATTAGAATTAATGGTTTACTTGATTCTCCTATAGAACCGGGAATTGTCCCCCACCACATCTGAGCTACGCTGAATTGTTCTGTCACTGCTGACCATCCGCCCTTAGATGCTAATGCTAGTGGAGTGGCTCCACTGTAGGCATCATGGATAACTGCCCCTGCATTAAAGGTGGCCATCTGTCCCCATTCAAATAATGAGTTAAACATACTGTGTGCCCATCCGTAGTCGACTGCCATACCGGGTGCTACTTTCTCAAATCCTGAGACCCACACCTCATCTCCTGAGATAGATGTAGGATATGCAAAAAATACGAAGACTCTTGCCAGTAATGCAACATTCCATATATTCATACCAGTACCACCGAATGCTTCTTTACCCAATATAACTGCGAATGCTACAGCTACACAAAGAATCCAAATTGGAATATCTGGAGGCATAATCAATGGTATCAATGCACCTGATACAAGAAATCCTTCTTCGATAGGATGACCTTTCTTAGCTGCAAACCAAAATTCTATTCCTAATCCCACCACGTGAGTCGCAATGAAGATAGGTAGTAACTTGATTAAACCATGTACCAGTTTGAGGTGAAATCCTTCTAAAAATCCTGGGTACATACCGATAGCATCAAAATGTTGATGTCCGATATTGTAAGTACCAAAAACGTAGCACAATTGCATTGCCAGAACGACAAATACCATAGTCCTCTTAAGATCCATTCCGTCTCTTATATGTACGCCTCCCTTAGTGACAGTCTTCGGCGCATAAGCGAATGTGAAGAATCCATCATAAAGTGTATGTAGAAAAGGACTTTTCTTTTTGTCCGGTTCGATTTTTTGTAAAAAGCTTAAAAGACCCATTTATATTGTTGTTTCTTTAATTCTAATTAATTCTTATGCTTGTTCTCTCATCATATCGAGACCATCTCTCAATATCTCCTGCAGAGGCTGCTTAGATGTACATGTAAATTCGCATAACGCGACATCCTCTTCTGACAACTCATTGATACCTAAGCCTTCCATTCTTTCTATATCTCCTGTAAGGATTGCTTTCAT
>CALLAG010000060.1 GCA_938002705.1 uncultured Saprospiraceae bacterium
AAATTATTGCAATCGTTGGTAGGCAGGATTTAAATGACAAACTCAATAATTTTTAATTTTGATGATCGGTCCAATAATTATCTTCATCAAAGTCCACCTATGTTTTAGAACAATTGAGCATGGTGCTTTTCGAAAATACTATTCATGATACCTTTAACAGATAATATTGATTTGATATCAATTTTTTTCTTAACTATGGTAGAAGTTCCAGCTGATTTAAGTACAAAAGCAAATTTAATTTTAATGAGCTTCATTACATGAGCAAAAAATATTACTTCATCTTGTACTTCATTATGTTCAACCGTTGCACTGTAAGTAAATGAGAATGGAATAAAACCGAAATTTAACTTCTCACGTATCTTCTATTGACCTTTGTCACTGTTTTCAATCTTATAAATGACAGGATGAACGGAAGCAAATTTTTGCATATCCCTTAAGTGATTAAAAATGAATTCAACTGATTTATTGAGTTAGAAGACAAGTGGACAAGTTTCATTTGTAGCTTAGTACTTGAGTTTGTTGATTTACTCCAAAACCATCCGCTTCTTCTCCCATCCATAGGCTTCTCTCATCTTATAGTAGATATCCGTATTATTGAATATCCCACCGAATCTTTCTGATCCCGGTCCATAAGAGAAGACATTAATGAAATCTCCAGAATGCTTAGTTGTCGTGAATGCTGTAACCAAAGTATCTTGTGTAGATCCGGGCTGTATGGTATAGCCGCCAGTCTCATGATCTGCTGTGACGACGACGAGTGTCTCACCATCTTTCTCTGCCCAGTCCAGAACACGTCCTATCGTCTCATTAAAGTCTAAGAACTCTGTCACGATATAGTCAGAGTTATTAGCATGACCTCCCCAGTCTATCTGTGAGCCTTCTATCATGATGAAGAATCCATTATCTGCGCTGTTGTCTAAGAAGTCTATACCGTACATTGCAGCGTCAGTGAGATAATCTCTGCCTTGAGCAGCAGGTAGGGGATCTGCATCAGAAGTAAGGTAACCTATCTTTGTAGCAGAAGAATTAGCTGATCTAAATTCTGATAAATCTGTGAGATAATTACCCATCGTATATCCTTTAGCTTCCAGTTCTGCGACTAAGTCTCGTTCGTCTTCTCTTCTGTCAAAAAACTTTTTGCCACCTCCTATGAAGAAGTCAATCTCTGTCTTAAGAAAATCTGTCGCGATCTCTTCATAGTTCTTCCTTGACTTGTTATGGGCTATATATGATGCAGGTGTTGCATGGACTATAGTCGATGTAGCTACAAGCCCTGTCTTTAGGCCTTTCATTTCTGCTTCTTCTAATATTGTCTCTATAGGCAGAGTGTCCAGATCTACACCTATAGCACCGTTATATGTCTTAAATCCACATGCAAATGATGTAGCAGCTGCTGCGGAGTCTGTGATAAGCTCATTGCCACTGTAAGGTTTGTGTAGGCCTATGACTGGGAACCGCTCCAGGTGACTTGTGTTACCATTAGAGTAGGTGCCTGCGGTGATCTGACCTATGCCCATACCGTCGCCTATGAGGAAGATGATATTTTTGGCAGTTTTCGGTTTAGATGCTATGGGAGTGGCTATATCATCTATCTGTACTGGGTTTTGTATCGTTTTATTAGCATTACAACTTATCAATATCAACGCGAGCAAAAGTGCAGCTATCTTCATTCCTTATAATTTTAGGCCAATATATACTTTTTGCCAGGGAGTGGCTTAACGATTCCTTTAAATTCAAGATTTAATAATATGGCGCTTATCTCTGATAGCTTTAATCCTGTGTGGTAGACAAGAGAATCTACGCCCATTTCTTCTTTTCTCAGCTTTTCTATAATCGTTTTTTCATTATCAGTTAGCTCCAGCATAAGCTCCATCTGCTTAGGTTCTTCTTTCTGATCCCATCGCATAATGTAGGCGATATCTTTGACTGATGACAGGAGATGAGCCTGATTGGTTTTGATGAGGTGATTACAGCCTTCTGACATGGCGTCAGTATTCTTACCCGGTACGGCAAATACATCTTTGTTCTGATCATTAGCGAATATGGCAGTGATCATAGAACCTCCTTTGATCGCAGATTCTACGACGATGGTGATGTCTGAGAGTGCTGATATGATTCTATTACGCATAGGAAAGTTCTCGCGATCTGGCGCCGCTTCCATAGTGAATTCTGATACGAGCCCTCCATGTTCTTTCATTCTATGTGCCAGCTGCCTATTTGTAGCTGGGTATAGTTTCGATAAGCCATTGCCTAACACACCTATGGTCGGTATATTACGTTCTACAGCCTTTCTATGGGCTGTTGTGTCTATGCCGTATGCTAAGCCGCTGATAATAGTTGCGTTATAGGATTGTAGTTCTTCTACTAATTTTTCGCATTGGGTGATGCCATAGGGTGAGGGCTTACGAGTACCTACGATAGCTACTGTTCTGTGAGCATCATAGTTGACATTACCACTGCTGTAGAGTAGTATAGGACTGTCTGGATAGTGCTTAAGTCGAGAAGGGTAATCTGGATCTAAATAGAAAGTGAGCTTGACACCACTTTTTTGGACAAGTTCGTATTCTTTTTCTGCTTTTTCGAAATCTTTAAAATTAATGACATCTGCTGCTCTTGATGGTCCTATACCGGGTATCGTCTGTAGTAGTCTCATATTAGCTGAGAATACATCTTTGACCCCACCACAATAACTGATTAGGTTTTTGGCCTGTACAGGTCCTATGTTAGGGATGCTTTTAAGCGCTAACTTATAGATGATATCCGATTCCTCCATTATTGATACTGTTGTGCTTGTGCCGTCTTACCTTGGGCGATAAGTATATTGTATATCATGCCTTTCATTCTCGTGTC
>CALLAG010000061.1 GCA_938002705.1 uncultured Saprospiraceae bacterium
ACCATATCTTAAGAAGTCAAGAAGGCTATGATAATCAAAAGAAGGGCCAGATAGAAACTACCTGGTTTTTAGCATTTTTTATAATGTGGCTATCGGCTTTTGATTACCTATAATTATCGAATGATATTGCTTTTGGACTACCCTACTTGATTACCTCCCTTCAAGATAAGATCTCAGATATTCGAAGTGAGAACCTAAATTTCCATCTACAGCAATTGTAGCTTTATCGATCATCTGACTTTGTGGATCTTTTAATTGGGGTATTACGTACTCTATGAACATATCACCGAAAGCCGTCGATGCATCTCGTGGCATCTCATTTGGTAAGTTGTCTATTGTCATCATATCGACGACATTAGGCTGGAACGGTGCAGTCTCCTCTCCAGTAGCAGGATCAAAACCAAAAACAGGATCCTCTATTGTGCTTGCACGCAGAGTAGATGGAATAGAACTCACTGGTGCTATATCACATGTCACGTCAGCAATAACTTTTATTCCAAATTGTGATCGACGCATCTGATCTACAGTAAAAAATGCTGGTGCTGCATTATCCCAATAGATACCGTTAATCATCACATCTGACATAGGAAGAAATTGCTCAAAATCAGATTCATATTTTTCTGGATGATCGAAAAAATCATTCTTATCATCGAATCTCTTTTGATCCTTACGCTTAGCATAGTTGAATATATCAATCTGTGCATAGACGGGATAACTATAGCTCTTAGTGATATAATCATCAGGACTTACCTTCTGTAATCCCATATCATTAAGGACCTGTGCAGCTCCGTTAGACACACGGCCTGTTCCAGTAAGTACAATTTTTATATTAGGGATTTCTATTTTATTATAAGATTCTTTAGCCTGTTTATAGTTGTACATATCCTTCATCCGAGAGAGAGAGAATAGATTAGTACGCATACCATAAGTCCATATCGCATTATGAGCACCTACCATACCAGCATACTTACCGAAGGCTATCACTCTCCTACCTTCAGAATCAGTAAGCACTTCATAGTCGATAAGTCTTATACGCTTATCCACGATAGCTTGTAGAAGTTTTTGATTATAGGCTTGTTCCTTAATTGTATGCGAAAAAAAGAAATAGGTTTTATCGTTTAATAACAAATCTATGGGCACCTCCTTTACTCCTAATAGGATTTCGCGATCTGACATATCATCAGACATAGGTACACCTGCATCTATATAGTCCTGGTCAGGATAACATCTGACATCTGATTTCTGTACGACGATATCGATACCCTTATCTATAAGCTGCCGACATTGTTGTGGATCCAGTGGTACGCGACTATCAGGTGGCGTCTTACCTTCTTTTATTATTCCTATTTTCATATGTGTATCTTATATCCCCTAATGTAATGTACTCATAGAGATCTGACAAGCCATACCCAGAAGAATACTAAATTAAAAAACTCAAAGCAAACCGACTCTTACTCTATCGCTTACGTCCTCTTGTCTTCGGTTTCTCTTTATTCTTAACGAATATTAATTTGTGTCGGCTCTTAGAGTTCTCTCTTTGTTCTATGTCAAAATTACCTATCGATTTGATAAGAGGAGTCAGCTTCTCGAAGCCGTAATTTCTGGAATCAAAGTTCGGTTGCTTCTTAAGCAGTAGACTTCCTACATCTCCTAAGAATGCCCATCCATCATCATCTGAGAGATCATTAATCGTAGACGATATGAGTTTGATTTCTTTTTTGGTTATCTTATCTACAGAAGATTCTGAGACCTCTTTACTTTCGACTTTCTTCTCCGTCTTCTTTCTTAATATCTCGATATAGATAAACTTATCACAAGCTACAATAAACGGGTTAGGTGTCTTTTTCTCACCGATGCCTATCACCTGCATACCCGCCTCACGCAGACGTGTCGCCAGTCGTGTAAAGTCACTATCACTTGATACGAGACAGAATCCATTGACCTTGCCACTATAGAGGATATCCATCGCATCTATAATCATGGCTGAGTCAGTAGCGTTTTTACCTTTAGTATAGCCATATTGCTGGATAGGCGTTATAGCATTTTCGAGAAGAAGATTTTTCCACTTTGATAGGCCTGGCCTTGTCCAGTCTCCATAGATTCTTTTGATTGTAGGATTGCCATACTTAGCTATCTCTTCCATCATCTCCTTAACATGAGCAGATGGTATATTATCACCATCTATTAAGACGGCCATGTTTAAGTTATTCATTTATTCTATTTTTATTGTAAGTCGTAATTAACGAATATAAGCTATAAGGTTTATTAGCTATAGTTTTTGTTGTTTTCATTTTTTGCGTCAAGCTCAATCAATACCCTGAATGACATCTGCAGGAAATATTTTAGAGACAAGAACACCTACTAACATGGCTAATGCAAAAGAAGGCGCTAAGACATCTAATTCCTGAAAATAATCTCCGATGCCTTCCATATTGGACACGACGAACTTAAAAAATATCACTGACATAAAACCTGTAAGCATAGACGCAATAGCTCCTTGCTCAGAATAGCCTCTCCAGAAAAGTGATAGAATGATCACTGGACAGAAGGTCGCAGCAATACCCGACCATCCAAATATCATAATCCAGAATATCTGCCTATCAGGATATATATTATAAAGTAGTATAGCTATACATAATGCCGCTATAGCCATAGCCAGTGTCACCAATCTCGATATTTTCGTTAAGTCTTCATCCTTGAGGTCAGGCCTGAATATCTTCTGATAAAAATCACGTGTCACAGCACTTGATGCCAGAATGAGCAAGGAGTCTATGGTAGACATAATCGCTGATAATACGATGGCTATAAAGATAGCTACTAACACCGTCGGTAAGAACTCGTTAGTTATCATACTCAACACATCTTCTCCTCCATTACCTAATATCGCTTCTGGGTCTTGGCCTTCCTTAGTGAAATATACACGAGCCAAAATACCTATCGTCACAGCTGCAGCGTCCGTCAATAATGTAAAAAGTAATGCGACCCACTTACCCTTATCTACTTCCTCCTCACTTTCTATAGACATAAAACGTACATAGACCTGAGGTGACCCAAGGAATCCCAGCCCTATCATAGAAAAACCAAGTAAGGTAAACAGATTCATCAAGCCATCATCACTTCTGCCCATGACCTGAGTAAGCGTAGGGTCTATCGCATTAAGCCCATCTGTGATACCCGTACCGTGATCCATAGAAAACCATACCACTATAGGCAATAAGACTAAACCAAAAAACATCAGGATACCCTGAAACATGTCTGACCATACAGCCGCTACAAATCCTCCAATAAAAATATATGCCAATACGATACAGAATCCTATCATGGCACCTATCCGATAATCTATCCCCAGCATAGACTCAAAGGCAATACCCGTCACATCCATCTGAGATGCTACGTATATAACCACGAAAACAACTAAGGTGGAAGCTGATATTATTCTAAGTGTATTTGTAGTTGATCTGAAATGACTCTCGAGATAGTCAGGTATCGTAATGGCCTTATACTTATCAGATCGCCTCTTAAATAACTTGGCCATAAACTGCCACGAAATAAATACTCCCAGCAACTCTCCCAGTACCACCCAGTATGCAGAATAACCTGCCATCGCTCCCATACCTGTCAGACCTATCAATAGCCACCCCGACTCACCAGTGGCTCTTGCAGAAAATGCTACCGCCCAGAAACCCATCTTCTTACCGCCAACATAATAATCACTCATACTCGCAATCCGCTTAGACGCGAATATGCCTATGAGAAATAAAATGGCGACGTAAATGGCTAAAACGCCTACTTTAATTATGAAGTCTTGATCTTGCATTATGAGTCATATATATGTATCAACTCCATGTAATTATAGGTTGAAAATTCCGAGAAGTATAGAACAGTCGCTTCTTAGAATTGTGGAATATGCCTAAAAGATTGCGATAAATGGCATTTCAACTAACTTTTCTACCAAATAATCGTTAAAGTAATAAATAAAGCTACCTTCGTTGACTCCTATCCAAACTAAGTGGCTTACAATAACTGAGTAATAATCTCGGGACTCCGCAATACTGCACTCTAATAAAAATATCTGCCATTTGATTTCTGACAATCAGAACACCGTATCAATACAATCAATAGACGCATTAATAACTGCCCTCACCACTGAAGAGGTATCATCCTACGACACCATTATAAGATCCACTCAATTTTCAGATAATGCATTTGACAAATACAGCTCCTGGTGTGACAAATCTTATACAAGAAACTGTATAGCCGATAATGAAAAATATGAACTGATACTTCTCTGCTGGAGTGCCGGACAGAAAACACCTATCCACGATCACGGTGGTGAAGAATGTTGGGTCAAAATTCTGAAGGGAGAATTCCAAGAAAAAATATACACTGCTGATGAATCCGGCAATCTTAATATTATAAAAACAATCAACTCCAAAGCTGAGGACATCACTTACATGATAGACTTCATGGGGTACCATAGCATACAGAATATGTCTACTGAGAAAAGCATGTCGCTGCATCTCTATGCCAAGCCTATCCGTAGTTGCAATATATTCGATGAGACTACAAGAAAATTTATCAATAAAGATTTGTCATATAGTACGACTCCAGAGTTGGTGGGCGTGTAGAATTATTATTTTTCTTGTTAATGAATTGTAGAGACCGGTCGCCATTACATACGAGAAAATTCTTAGCACTATAACGCCGCCAAGCTACTCCCCACTATTTCGCTATCACCGTCCTATTACTCGATATCTCATTAGAGATAATTGTGATACTATCACCTCCAGAGTTAAATGTAATGACATCTGTATGGTTCTTCTCAAAAGAAGTAAAATACTGATTCTCTATATCTAATATAACAGTACTTATTCCACTACCTGTAACCGGATATGCGACACCGTCGAATACGAATGTTCCGCTAACCTTAGTCTCTATTCTAAGCTGTGCTTGATTATCCTGCACACCTACTAACGTAATGACCATATCCTGAGTCGTCTCTACATTACCAAATCCACCTACTGGATAATCTACGCTAAACCTATTCTGAAAACTATCACCGACTCTCATTGCCTTCTTAGGAAAGTGAAGATAGGCCAACTCAAAAACAGGCTTCAAGACATTCTGCATATTATCTAAATATATCGGCTCTACACCACATATGTTTTTGATCATGAGATGCCCATCTTCGATATCACCTGTAGCACCGGCAATCTTGGTATCTAATCGCATGTCGGAGCTCGGATCGCCTAACTCTCCAGAGGAGCTTTCTTGGAAGTCACTGAATGTTAACTTGAATGGAACATCAGTAGTCCCATTATCAGTAATCAGGGTAACCGCCATTGTCCTCATCCGCTTATCTGACAAGGGTGGAATATCTTTACCCATGTCTATATCCATCGTCTGTGACACATCTATTTGTGAGTAGTAGGTCTTACCAGCCTGATATTGACTATTAAGAATGTAAGCCTTACTCTTAGTCTCTTCTGATATGCCTGATTGCCCGTGAATATGAGATGCAGTTCCTATGAGTATGATAATGCCATTAAGAAATATTGATATTAAAGATTTCATTTTCTTCTTTTCTTTTGCATGTACAATGATATCTAAAGCTTACTTCTGTAAGCTAT
>CALLAG010000062.1 GCA_938002705.1 uncultured Saprospiraceae bacterium
CCTACTGGCAGACAGGTTTGTCTCTTTTTTATCCAAGAAAAAAGAGAATTGTATTAAGAAATATCATCCAATAATTGCAAGTAATCAAGCCTATAGTCACATAAGACTATATAAAAGATCCGCGTCGTCCTCGAAAAAAAATGAACTAAAACTCATTAATTGTCATAGGACAACTTTTTACCAGAAGAAGCATTATACCTTTAGGGTGGAATTATAAGCTTAACCTATTAAACAGATTATAAAAATGATAAGTACAGACACAAACGTAAAATACAAAGTAAAAGACATCTCCCTCGCAGATTGGGGTAGAAAAGAAATAACTCTCGCTGAAGCAGAAATGCCAGGCTTAATGAGTCTCAGAGAAGAGTTTAAAGGTCAAAAACCTCTTGCAGGTGCTAATATTGCAGGTTGTCTTCACATGACTATCCAGACTGCAGTACTTATAGAGACACTTGTAGATCTTGGTGCTGATGTAACTTGGTCTTCATGTAATATATTCTCTACTCAAGATCACGCAGCAGCAGCTATAGCAGCATCAGGAGTTCCAGTATTTGCATGGAAGGGTATGAATGAGGAAGAATTCGAATGGTGTATCGAGCAGACAATATCAGCATTCAAAGACGGTAAGCCATTGAATATGATATTAGATGATGGAGGTGATTTGACTAATATGGTACTGGATAAATTTCCAGAATTAGTAGCTAACATCAAAGGATTAAGTGAGGAGACGACTACAGGAGTACATAGATTATATGAAAGAATGGAGAAAGGTACATTACCTATCCCTGCGATTAATATCAATGACTCAGTAACGAAGTCTAAGTTTGATAACAAGTATGGTTGTAAAGAATCTTGTGTAGATGCAATCAGAAGAGCTACAGATATAATGATGGCTGGTAAGGTCGCAGTAGTAGCTGGTTATGGTGATGTAGGTAAAGGTTCTGCAGCTTCATTACAAGGTGCAGGATGTAGAGTTATCATCACGGAGATAGATCCTATATGTGCATTACAAGCAGCAATGGACGGATTTGAAGTTAAGAAAATGATGGACGCAGCTCCAGAAGCTGATATCATCGTAACTGCAACAGGTAACTTCAATATCATCGAAGAAAGACACTTCAGAGTTATGGGTGATAAGACTATCGTCTGTAATATCGGACACTTCGATAACGAGATCGACATGGCATGGTTAAATGGCGCTTACGGTAATACTAAGGTTGAGATCAAGCCACAAGTAGATATGTATAATGTAGACGGTAACGATATCATCGTTCTTGCAGAAGGAAGATTAGTGAACTTAGGTTGTGCTACAGGTCACCCTTCATTCGTAATGTCTAACTCATTTACTAATCAAGTATTAGCTCAATTAGAACTATGGAATAATAGTGATAATTATGAGAACAAAGTATATATGCTGCCTAAGCACTTAGATGAGAAAGTAGCAAGATTACACTTAGCTAAGATTGGTGTTGTATTAGAAGAGCTGACTCCTGAGCAAGCTAAATATATCAACGTGCCTACAGAAGGACCATACAAGCCTGAGTATTACAGATATTAATATTCAGAACTAATAGTGATAAAAAACAAAGGCTCAACTGTTTCAGTTGGGCCTTTTTTATTACATAGATTAAAATAACTATCGATCAATTCCTGAATTATTGAGTTACATATTATAGTTTTGCATCCTATTTATAACAAGAAGGAATTTTTTTATACAAAATATTGATTATAAATATCTGAAATCCAAGTACTTATCAATCCTATTTCTTATTTAACAATTAATTAGTGAATTATGCTAAGCCTAATTCGTTAACCATATTGTAATAGAGAAAGCCCATTTTTAGAACTTAATTTTTTCAAAACAAACAATAATTATGAAGACATTATTAAAATTTAGCTTGCTAAGTATATTAGCTATAATCGGATTTACATCTTGCGAAGAAGACCTCGGAGGCGGCGGTAGCGGCGGTGGAGGAACAACAGTTAGTGATCCATCAACTTTACTTCTTACAGAAACTGGATTTGTAAGCTTTGATGCTACTGTAATGCCGGGAGAATCTTTCAGCGTAAGACTACAAGCAGAACAAGGGGACAGTCCTTTGGGCGTACTTACAATTACAGAAGATGGATCTAATGTTGACCTTACGAGAATCAGCATCGATGGAGTGGCGGCTTCATCTAATCCTATCGTATTATTCGGAACAGATAAGGATGGATTCACAGCAGATATAACTATCGTAGCTCAGTCGGGAGAATCTACTAACAATTATGCATTTATAGTAGCTGATGAGGAAGGTAATACATCTACAGAAACTGTAACGATAACTACAGAATCTATTGTTATGGTTACACCTCCGACTATTCTTGTCGAAGGTAGTGGAATGGCTATGGTCACTCCAGGGTCAATATTTGGATTACCAGTCAATGTATCTAATGTGACGACTCCATTAGCTACCATAGGTGTATTACAGGATGGTCAATACATGGATGCTGATAGATTATGGTTTGATGATATAACTATACAATTCCCAACTAATCCAGCTACGCTTCCACCATCTGACGCTAATGGGTTTATGAGAACAATATTTTTGAGAGTACATGCAGACTCTGGTGTAAGAACTTATACAGTAGAATTAACAGACGAAGCTGGAGAAACTTATACTAAGGATGTTACATTAGAGACAGGTACAAGTGTGACAATATTAGATGGTGTCCTATTTAATAGAGCTGGTCCTGCTGGAACAGGAGGTCTTGATCTTGATGACGGTATGAGTGTAGGTAGTGCAGATGCAAGAGCTGAAATTAAGGACGAAGGTATAGATGGTGGCCCAATATCAAGTAACTGGATACGTCAAATATCTGGTGCTAATGGTGCAAGTTTGAAGCATATATTTGAAGGACAAGGAGGTCTTCCTGATAATTTTGATTTTGATAATGTAACAACTTCTCAGCAGGTAGCAAGTCTTTGGGATAATGGAGTACCATTCGTAGATACTAATGCTGATGGTGACCCTGTAAGTCTTAGAGTAGAGACAGGAGATATATTCTCAGTAATGGCTAATAATAAGTTCTACTTACTTAGAGTAGCTGCTATCAACGAGACAGTGGATAACAATCAAGATAACTATATGATAGATATCAGATTCTAATATCTGAATAACATAAATAATAATTAAGCCAGATCTTGCAAAAGGTCTGGCTTTTTTATTGGCATAATGAAAGACTTAGCCCTCCAAAATCTGCACTTAAGCCAGCAGGATTCCAGATATATATCTTGACCATATCATTAGCTTGAAGATTATCCATAGGAAAATAATAATCTATACTATCCCAGGTATCTACATAGGTTCTTCGGATTTCTATTTCAGAATTCGGAATATCTCGTTTATTGATCTTATCATTGATAGATATACAATCCCAAAAGATCTGCTCATCACTGCGGTGGATTTCTACGACTAACTTATGATGCTGATGAGGCATAAATATATAGTCTGAAAATCTCATCTGTATGTTACTTTTTAGAGCCTTCCACTCTTTGATCTCATCATCACTGATGATATGTACTATACTGCTTGTAGGATAATTATTTTTGGCATCGAGAATATTATATTTTACTCTATTGATAGAATCATAAGCAATATCAGCATCGACTATATCGGTAGTGGATACTTCACTAATAATTTTACAATCCTTACTACGCGATAGTTTTTTTTGGTCCCACGGACTATTGAGATAGAATAGATCATAATAGGCTAAGTCTTTTTTGTAAAAAGTACTTTTATTAAAAGCCAGTGTGGACTCATCTGAGAATAATTTTCCTGCAGATTGTTTGTATGTAAAATTTATGCTGATTATGCTTGCTGCTATTAAGAATAATAAGCTGATCAGCTTCAATGCTTTATTCTTGGTAGATAATAATGCTGCAATACCAAAAAGCATAAGTGGATAGATGTGTATCATCGGTCTTGAGCCGAAGCCATTGATATAATTATAATTATACCAAGCATAGCTGATATAGATATGCAGTGGTAAAAGTACGGCTGTAATTATCTTGATACTTATAGGATTACTTCTATGATATAAGCCTATAGCAGCAAGCAGCATAACAGGTGTATACATGAACCAGCCATTCTTAGCACCGAATAAGCCTTCTATGATATGAGGATCTGTCCAGTGAAAATGATAATTGCTATAACTATCATAGACATATGAGCCTGTCATCATATTCCAATACAACAATTGTGGTATTATAGGTATGAGGAATAGAATTATGGCTATTAATAATTTGGGTACTATTTTTTTGAATGCTTGTGACTTATAATCTTTATTATCTATTACACCCTTCATAATAAAGACCAGAGGTATAAAGCCATATATAAGATCTACAGGTCTTATGATAGTGATCAATCCCATAAGTAAAGCAACGAGTAGAAATCTTCTATCAGACCACTTGTCTCTCAACTTTATACTGAGATACATGACTATAGATATAAGCATGAACTGTGGTACATGCGCCATCCCTGATTGTATGAATCCAAACCAAAATAAGTTAGTCCCCAATAAGCCTATGCTTATGGTAATCGCTGATTCTATTTTTGGAAAGAAAATGGAAAGTGACTTATAACAGAATAATAGGCCTATGAGTAGATATAGAATATTTATAAATACAAGAGCATTCTGATATCTTAATTCGAATCCAGTCGGAGACTTACCACGGATCTTATCCCATAGATAGA
>CALLAG010000063.1 GCA_938002705.1 uncultured Saprospiraceae bacterium
TTGGAAAGTGCCTCCTGTGCAACCACAGTTTGCATTATAAGTCTCGCCTATAGTACAATCGTCGCCATCATCACAAGCTGTACCTATGAGTGCATCATTAAAGCCTGGACACTGATCATCAGCATCACAGACACCATCTCCGTCTGTATCTACTAAGACACCAGCACAGTTACAATCTGCATCGTAGACATCGCCTACTGTACATGCATCACCATCATTGCAGACTTGACCTGCTATACATCCTCCTGTATCTCCTGATGCTAATTCTTGGCTGTTACTTACTATTGTGTTTATTTCAGATAACTCATCACTGCCGCCTGCAAAAACGGTGTATTCCAAATTAGGATTACTTAAAGACTGCTGGTAAAGTGTATGTCCATTTATCGCATATTTCACTTGGTTATTGTCTACACTTATTTTTAAGTATGCGATACTAAAATTGTGGGGATTAACTGTTTCGAATACCAGGTTACCAAAATTATATACCTCTACACGATTGTCCGACATACCAATGGCGTACTCGATTTGATTAAGGTCTTGGTCGGCAGTCGACGGATCTAGTCCTAACCATGTATCGGGTTGGGTATTATAGACAACAGCTTCTACCCAGTGTCCGTTTCTGATAAGCGTATTAGAACGAGCCGCAAATGGCTGTTGTCTATTTGTTTTAATAAGTCGTTTGTCTGTTGTATTTACATTTGAAGTAGAAGTCCAATTGATGGGATATTCTACATAGTCAGTAGGGCCGGTACAAGTGTTAGAGTAACCTTCTTCTTTTAGTGTATAAAAAAGCCTGTCTAGATAACGAATAGAATCCAGGAAAGCTTCACCGTAAGTATTTACTATAATACTCAATTCAGGATTAGTATAGTCTGGTATAGATTCCCTACAAAATCTGGACTTAGTATAATAAGAGAATTCATTAATGTCAAGTGCCCAAACTCTACTGCCCACATATTCACCTCCTCCAAAACCTATACTTTGTAGGTGAAATTTATTGACCAATAAATTTTTATTATGCAAATCCATGGACTTATTTATCTTATTATAGGGGTCATCTCCATGTGTAATAAACATACTGTCTATTGTGGGTACAAACGGTACTGCATGGCCTGCATTCCTAGCATATACAACTGGTATATTTATTAATCTACAGATAGTCATATAAAAACTGTTAGTGCCATGACATCCAGCTGTAAAGCTGCCAAATATGTTATCGGATGACCTTGTCGTTCCTTCTATGATTCTCTGCGCTGGCGGCACACCTCTATATTGCCAGTGATCTTCGAAATTATCAAAACTGTAGCTTCCTGTAAAATGCCTTAATCCTTTAGAATATTCTAATATATTAGAAAAGGTCTCATAATCGCTGGTAGGTTCTATTATATTATACTTCTCAAAGAAACCCGGCATCAGAAAAGCTGGTGGTGCAAACATAGAATTACTAAGGCGAAATGATTGTTGGTAATTTGAAGCAGCATTAAACTTCGGATCTAGGAAAGATTTATAATTAACTATACGACTTATCTGTTCAGGGTTATAATCCGCAATCTTCCATGAAAAAGTATTATTCATCTCAAAATAGAGTGAAGTAGCTAAGTAGGCCATATAGGCTGTTTTGCCGTTTTCCATAGATATGTACGTCGAATAGCCACCTGGCTCGTCATACAAGTTGTCAAATGGTTGTGCAAAGTCTGGGTAATTACCAATAGCAATCCCATCGTACAGGTCTTGTAGTTCTGATTTCATAGCAGGATCCCAATCAGCGTAAGCCACCTCGATTAGAGGGTAAGCTTGGGTGCACCATACTACTTCGTTGGCTATCTTAGGGTTAGCGTTCAGAAATGTTTCGATAGACTGCGAATGCAGCAGCACATTAGTCGTGAGTAAGCATATAACTAAGAAGCTATTGTGCAGCAGCCTCTTGATGCCAATAGAATTTTTTTGCATGTTGAAATTCTTTAAGTGGTTAAGTTTTGTATTCATGTAGTTTTTTTTTAAAAAACTGATTACTCATTACGAGTAATATTTAAGGGGAGTAAAATCGTATTAAAGTTATATTTGGAAACCCAAATGCTTCTTTAACAGTTTTAGTACAAGTTCATCCTAATTATGGAATAGCAAATATATTTTGGTATTGGCTTTAATGTTTGAGAAACCTTTGAAGTGTAAAGTCGTTTACAATCCTTAAATTGATTGATGGAGTGAGTAAAGGTTAGGTATTATAAATCTGTCCCAATTATTACAGTTTCCTCCGCTGGCAGAGGGTAGGAGGTAGAATCTTAATAATGTTTTATATGACAATTGATTATCATATACCAAACGACCTATTAGAAAACAAATTAACTTGAGGTACTTAAAAGCCGATAGTCACATTATTAATATAAGTATGGAAGGAAATAATAGAAGTAAGATTGCCATAGGCGATCTCGTAGAAATTGTAGAAAAACAAAATCAATCTTCTGGTGAATTAACTCAAGGCTTGGTCAAGCGTATATTGACTAAGTCTAAGAATCACCCACATGGTATCAAGGTCATGCTGGATACTGGAGAGGTAGGTCGAGTTAAGAAAATAATAGAAGAATAGTATATCATAACGTCTCAAATTCTCGCTCTTAATAAATTTAATTCATTTACCTTCGCCTCTAATAATTAAACAATATAAGCGATGAGCGAAAAGGTTAGAGTAAGATTTGCACCGAGTCCCACAGGGCCATTACACATAGGCGGTGTACGTACGGCGTTATATAATTATCTATTTGCCAAAAAGCATGGAGGAACATTCATACTAAGGGTAGAGGATACTGACCAGAACAGATATGTAGAGGGAGCAGAAGCTTATATTGCAGAAGCCTTAGATTGGTTAAGACTCACTCCAGACGAAAGTCCAGCTCAAGGTGGAGATTATGGCCCTTACAGACAATCAGAACGTAAGAGCCAATATGCTAAATATGCTCACGAATTAGTAGAGAAGGGACATGCTTATTATGCCTTCGATACATCTGAGGAATTGACTAAGATGAGAACTGATCAGGAAGCATTAGGCCACCACTCTGCTAAGTATGATCGTAGGACCCGATCTCTCATGCGTAACAGTCTGACCTTATCAGCAGAAGAATCAAAAGCACTTATAGAAAAAAATGAAAATGTCATCATCAGGTTAAAGATGCCTGAGAACGAAGTTGTCACATTTACTGATATCGTTAGAGAAGATGTCAGCTTTAATACTGACGAACTTGATGATAAAGTGATCCTCAAGAATGACGGGATGCCTACGTACCACTTAGCTAATATTGTAGATGATCATCTGATGGAGATCACACACGTCATAAGAGGTGAAGAGTGGTTATCCAGTACAGCACATCATGTATTGATGTACAGATTTTTTGGATGGCAAGAACCTAAGTTTACACACTTACCGTTAATCCTTAAGCCATCGGGCAAAGGTAAGCTGAGTAAGCGTGATGGCGCTAAGTTTGGCTTTCCAGTATTTCCGCTGGAGTGGCAGCAAGAGGAAGAGACCTATGCAGGGTTCAGAGAGCAAGGGTACGATCCTAAAGCCCTTCTTAACTTTCTTGTATTATTAGGTTGGAATCCAGGTAATGACGAAGAAGTTATGACTAAGGATAGAATGGTGGAGATGTTCTCATTAGATAAAATCGTCAAGAGTGGTGCCAGATTCGATATAGATAAAGCTAAGTGGTTTAACCAAACATATATACATAAGCAAAATGTAGAGGAGCTCCTACCTATCGCTAAGAAGGTCTTGGCAGATAATGATGTCAGTGTCGATGATACTTTTCTTACGAAGTATGTGACGCTTATGCAAGAACGTATAACCTTGTATCCTGACTTTTATACCGAAGGAACATTCTTCTTCCATGCACCAGCTGAGTATGACGCTAAGCAAGCCAAGAAAAGATACACTGCAGAATTGGATGCACACTTCGAAGCGATAAAATCAATAATTACAGACGGTAATAACGAGGCTGCGACGCTTACAGATAATGTCAAGTCTTATCTCAATGAGAATGAACTGAAGATGGGGGTATATCTACCGTTATTACGTATCATGATGTGTGGATCACTGACAGGTCCAGATCTCTTTGAGATAATAGCACTCTTAGGAATAGAAGAATCTAATCAGAGAATAGATAAGGCACTGGTTGCTTTCAAGGAGCTGTAATTATGTATATCTTTCATGTCTATCTTATGTTCGGCGTTGTCTGAAGAGGAGCTATGAGTACGGAGCCTACGTCGTAGTGACACAAATTTCTGATTTGCGTTTATATAAATAGAGGATGCAAAAGAAAACTCGCTATCTGAAGTTTCTTGCACTGCTAATTAATAGATCTTTCCTTACGTCAAGATGAAAAAATTAGATCGTATAATTATATGATTTCTTCACTTCTTGAGGCTTTCCTGCTTTTGGGGTGATAGTATATTTTATAGATAGCTTACCTTGATTTATTTTGACTTTAGTTGCTTTCTTTTCGACTTTGACGACTGGCTTTTCTTTGGGTAGTCTAAAGTTGATTTTCGTCTCTTTGTGGAATGAGACTTTTAATTTTCTTGGGCCTTTAGGTACTTCATACTTGAGAAGTTTGATAAGTCGTTTTGCTTCTTTATTACATCCATGACCTATACCTTTAAGTACTTTAGCGTCAGTTACTTTGCCTGTATAGTCGATATCATATTTGACAAGGACTGTACCTTCTATTTTTTTCTCTAAGGCCTCCTTAGGGTATTTGAGATTTTCTTTAATGAATTTTCTCAGTGCCGTAATACCGCCTTCATAGAATGGCTTTTTTATGAAGTGGTTGTCCTTTTTTTCTTTGCTCATATCGATGCTAATTGTATGTCTATATTAATTAATGAGAGCTTCTGATAATTAGGTGCATAATAATAAAGCTCAGAATGCACACCTATTATTCAAGTTAACCTACTTTTTTGTAGGGCTTTTTGTCTTTAAAGATCCAAAATGAAGAATATAATGGCTATTTACGTAGCAATATAGGATATTGATAGTCATAAAAGTATACAGTATTCTTTGTATTGTGATAATGAATAGTTCTATTTAGTTTTGCAAAAACTTATTTTAAGTATTAATGAGAGCATTAGTGATTTCTGGAGGCGGTTCTAAGGGTGCATTTGCGGGAGGAGTCGCTGAGCAACTGATTAACGAACGCGGTATCGAATACGATATATTTGTGGGGTCCTCTACTGGTTCTCTTCTTATACCGCATCTATCAATAGGTAAAATCGATAAAATAAAAGAGATATACACTCATGTTACTCAAGATGATATCTATAGTACTTCTCCATTTAATATAAAATTCTCTGATGATCGCAACCTTAAGGTATCGATTAATCACTTCAATACTATAAAGATGTTCCTGAAGGGGAAGAAGACTTTCGGTGAGACAGAGGCGCTAAGGAGAACTATCTCTAAGACGGTGTCAGCTGAGGACTTCCAACTGATGCAAGATAGTAAGAAGAAGGTGATCGTTACTGTCTCTAATATATCGAGAACAAGAGTCGAGTATAAGTACGCTAAGGACTGTGAGTATGAAGATTTTCTTGATTGGATGTGGGCATCGTGTAGCTTTATACCGTTCATGAGTCTGGTAGAGAAAAATGATTACGAATATGCTGATGGAGGCTTCGGTAATTATATTCCTATAGAAGAAGCGATAAGCTTAGGTGCTTCTGTCATAGATGTGATAGTCCTTAATCCAAGACGTAGACCACAATCGGTCATTAAGTCTACTAATCCCTTCGACCTATTGCTTAAGTCATTCATGTTTATGCAGAAGCAGATCGCTTATGATGATGTACACATGGGGCACCTTCAGAGTATCTATAATGACGATGTCAAAGTCAATTTTATATTCACTCCGAGGATGCTTACCCCACATGCTTTTTTCTTTGACCCTGAGCAGATGTGTGAGTGGTGGCAGGAGGGTATAGAGTATGCGAGGACTCAGAGAGTGACATAGATTTCTTATTATGTCTCAACATAGACTCTCCATCATCAATAACGAAGATCATATTATGCAATATTATATGTGTTAAATTATTGGATAATTCAATGGGGGGAGGTATATTTACTAAGAGTCTAACAAATAGTTTCATTAGTCAAGAACAACTTTATCAGCCTCACCAGTTTTCAACCCTAAGTTTTTTATTGGATAGCATATGCCATATGGCTTTGTTATATATTATACAAAATACATAGTCTCCTGATGTTGATGTCAGGTTATATCTATGATTAAAAAATATAGTATGCTTATAGATTGTATATGATTCTTTCTTAAGATTATCTCCATCGCTGCAATGGCAGTTATTGAGATTATATTTGCTGAGGGTAGTTCAGAATTCTTAGTGAGTATTTTTTCGAAAGAAAAAATTTCAGTTCTGAATGGTCAGGTCTTCATAAGTAATAATAATAACCCTTTCAACTTGTCGAAAAAGAAAAATGCTTTAAATTTCGTTTATGACAATGGGATGAAGAATGTTAACTTTTCCGATGTGCTTTCTAATGATATGATATCTGATATCAATTTATACAAAAGAAATAATACCATATACTTGAGTGATCTTAAAACAGATCAGCCAAAAGTTTTAAGAGTCACGAATATTTCTGGTCAAGTAGTTTTTACAAAAGAAATCAGTAGAGAGTCAAAAGATGACAATTTCGATTTAATTCCGAATAATGAAATTATTTTTATTTCAATTATTAGCGAACATAGTATCCTAACGAAAAAATTATTTCACTAAAATAAACCTTATAGAGAGAACACTGTATAGTGTTCTCTCTATACTTAACTTATGAGATTACTAATCATAATATCAATTTTTTTATTAAACTACACATCACTCTTTAGTCAAAAAATTTTTCTTGGTGATTCGAGAAACGATAAAATATATATTATTGAAAATAGTTATTGTGAAATATCGGACTCTATAGAAATAGATAACTTGGAGATGTTTGCAGTTAAAAAGGATAATCAACATATTTATACAGGGAGTCAAGTAGAGGTCTTTACACCAGGTGTTGGTACCCAAAGACAAATGACAATTAAGCATTACAATGAGGTAGGAATTTATATTGAGGATGTAATTCAAGTTGTTGTAAATCCAATGATGTTTAATATGGCATTCATAGATGAGGAAACTATTATATTAACT
>CALLAG010000064.1 GCA_938002705.1 uncultured Saprospiraceae bacterium
TCTTTATTAGTAATAGCTGATATGGATAAAAACTTATACCTCTCTTCGAGAAATGTACAGAAGAACCAGCTTATGACATCAAGCGGTCTTAATACATTAGATATTATGAAAGCAAGCACTTTGGTTCTTTCAGAAGGATCATTGAGTAAAATAAAGAAGGCTTTATCAAATAATTAATCATGGCAAAGGAAATATTAGTAAAACCAATTATATCTGAAAAATCAGAATTGCTAAGTGGCAACCTTGGTCATTATAGTTTCATAGTGCACAAGAAAGCTAACAAAGTCGAGATCAGAAAAGCTGTAGAAAAAATGTACAGTGTAAATGTAGACTCTGTTAACACGATGATTATGCCGAAAAAAGCAAAGACCAGAAACACAAAGTCTGGTGTTCAGAAAGGAAATAGAAGTTCTTACAAAAAAGCAATTGTCAAGCTATCAGCAGGAGAAGAAATTGACTTCTTCGGAGATATCTAAACTATAATATAATGGCAGTAAAAAAACATAGACCAGTCAGTCCAGGACGTAGACACTACGTTAGCTTAGACTATGCGGCATTGACTAATAAGTCAAGCAAGCCGTTCAAGGCCCTTACAGTAGGACTTAAGAAGTCAGGTGGACGTAACCACGACGGTAAGATGACAGTCCGTAATATTGGAGGTGGTCATAAGAAGAAGTATAGAATCATAGATTTCAAGAGAGAGATCGAAGGAACTGTAGGCGTTGTCCAGACTATCGAGTATGATCCTAACAGATCAGCGTTTATTGCACTTGTTAAGTATGGTGACGAGCACAGATACATTCTTGCTCCAGACAAGTTACTTGTAGGAGCTGAGATCAAGAGCGGTAAAGATGCGACACCTGAGGTAGGTAACAGTATGTACCTATCTGATATTCCATTAGGTTCTATGATACATGCTATAGAGTTGAATCCTGGTAAAGGTGCACAGCTTGCAAGAAGTGCAGGTACTAATGGTACTCTAATGGGTAGAGAAGGTAAGTATGCTATAGTAAAACTTCCAAGTGGAGAAGTACGAAGAATACTTGTTACATGTAAAGCAACTATAGGAGCGACATCTAATCCAGATCATGGTCTCCAAGTTATGGGTAAGGCCGGAAGAAATAGATGGAAAGGTAATAGACCAAGAGTGAGAGGTGTGGCGATGAACCCTGTAGATCACCCGATGGGTGGTGGAGAAGGTAAGGCTTCAGGTGGTCACCCACGTTCGAGAACAGGTGTATTTGCCAAAGGTCAGAAAACGAGAAGCGTCAAGAAGCCTTCTAACAAACTGATTATTACAAAAAGAAAATCTAAGAAAAAATAACTAATGGCAAGATCGATTAAGAAAGGCCCGTATGTGTTCCACAAGCTTCTATCTAAGATAGAGAAGTCACAGGCGAGTACTAAGAAGTCAGTTATCAAGACTTGGTCAAGATCATCAATGGTGATACCTGGTATGGTAGGTCTTACAATAGCCGTGCATAATGGAAAAACATTTGTTCCAGTTTATGTAACAGAGAACATGGTAGGGCATAAGCTCGGCGAATTCTCTCCTACAAGGACTTATAGAGGACACGGAGGAAATAGAAAGTAAGTTTAAGAATATATAGAAATAGACTTAAAATGGAAGCAATAGCAAAAATGAAAAATGTACCACTCTCAGCTCGAAAAATGAGATTTGTGGTAGATAGTATAAGAGGAAAATCAGCCTCTCAAGCTCTGAACATATTAAAGTTCTCAAAAAGAGAAGCGTCAGAATGGTGTGAAAAGTTATTACTTTCAGCTATAGCTAACTGGGAGAACAAGCTTGAAATGGCCTACAGTGCTGATGATTATGATCTCGTAGTCAAAGAAGCATTTGTAGATAGTGCAAGTAGTCTGAAGAGATTCAGACCTGCCCCACACGGTAGAGCACACAGGATAAGAAAAAGATTAAATCATGTAACTCTGGTAGTTGCTAACAAAACGCAGATTGAAGCGGAGGCAACAGCTAAAGAAACTACAGAATAATATATAACTATGGGTCAAAAGACAAATCCAATAGGTAATAGACTAGGCATCATCAGAGGATGGGAGTCTAACTGGTACGGAGGAAAAGATTTTGCTAAGAAGGTTGTAGAAGATCAGAAAATACGACAGTATCTCAAAGCAAGGGTTCAGAAAGGTGGTATCGCAAGAATCATTATTGAAAGAACACTTAAGAGAATAACTGTAACAGTCCATACGAGTAGACCAGGTATTATTATCGGTAAAGGTGGTTCTGAGGTAGACAGAATAAGAGAAGAGCTGAAGAAACTTACAAGTAAGGAAATTCAGATTAATATATTAGAAATCAGAAAGCCAGAGTTAGATGCAGCTATAGTTGCTGAGTCTATTTGTAAGCAATTAGAAGGTAGAGTAAACTTCAGAAGAGCTATAAAGATGGCTATCCAGTCTACAATGAGAGCAGGTGCAGAAGGTATCAAGGTAAGAGTAGGTGGTAGACTAAATGGTGCAGAGATGGCACGTTCTGAGGAGTTTAAGGATGGTAGAACACCATTACACACTCTTAGAGCAGATATCGATTATGCATTATTTGAAGCTCAGACAGTATATGGTATACTCGGGGTAAAGTGCTGGATATGTAGAGGAGAAGTTTTAGGTAAAAGAGATCTTTCACCTAATGTAGGTGATGGTAAGTCTTCTGACGGAAGAGGAAAAAGAGGAGGCAATAGAGGTGGTAACAGAGGAGGTAATAGAGGCGGTAACCGTGGCGGTAATAGAGGCGGTGGCGGAAGAAATAGAAATTAGAAATTCAGTTGAGCAATTTGTTTTAAATTTGCACTGCTTATTATAAAAATTAGGTAATCACGAAGAAAAGATGTTACAACCTAAACGTACAAAGTACAGAAAACAACAAAAAGGAAGAAATAAAGGATTAGCTTACAAAGGAAGTAGAGTTGATTTTGGTTCTTTCGGTCTTAAGGCCATGGAAAATTGTTATATCACTAACAGACAGATAGAGTCTGCGAGGATAGCAATGACGAGGTTCATGCAAAGACAAGGGAAGGTTTGGATAAGAATATTCCCAGATAAGCCTATCACATCTAAGCCATTAGAGGTAAGGATGGGTAAGGGTAAAGGAAACTTGGATCACTACGTAGCAAGCATAAAGGCAGGAAGAATTATGTTTGAGCTAGATGGTGTATCAAGAGAGGTGGCAACGGAGGCGTTAAGACTTGCTGCTCAAAAGCTTCCTGTGCCTACAAAAACAGTAGTGAGACCAGATTACGTTGATTAATTATATAGCAAATTAAGATATGGCTAGTAAAAAATATATAGAACTGCAGGAATTCACTGATGAACAAGTTACAAGTGAACTTGAAAAGACTGTAACGCAGTTTCAAAAGTTGAAATTCGATCATACATTAAAAGGTTTAGAAAATCCTTTGGCTTTGAGAGAGGTAAGAAGAGATATAGCAAGATTGAAGACAGAAGCAAGAAGGAGAGAGGTTAGTAAATTTACTCCTGAACAGTTAGAATTAAGATCTAAAATTAAAGCAAGAAGAAAGCACTAAATAACTTAGTCATGGCAGAGGAACAAAACAACATCGAAGCAGTAGACGGACGAAAGAATAAGAAGCAAAGAATTGGTATAGTGACCAGTAACAAGATGGATAAGTCTATCACAATATTAGTAGAGAGAAAATTGCGTCACCCCATCTATGGAAAATTCGTAAAGAAATCCAATAAATTCATGGCACACGATGAGAAAAACGAGTGTAATGAGGGCGATACTGTTAGAATTATAGAGTCAAGACCATTAAGCGCAAGAAAGAGATGGAAGCTTGTCGAAATTTTAGAAAGAGCTAAATAATTTTAAAAAGAAATGATACAGCAAGAAAGTAGATTAAATGTAGCTGATAATTCTGGAGCAAAGCAAGTACTGTGCATCAGAGTTTTGGGTGGCTCTAAAAGAAGATACGCTTCTGTAGGTGATACTATTGTTGTATCAGTTAAAGATTCGTCTCCAGGAGGCGTGAAGAAAGGAACGGTAACTAAAGCTGTTATCGTTAGAACGAAGAAGGAAATCAGACGTAAAGACGGTTCTTATATAAGATTTGATGATAACGCTGTTGTACTTCTTAACGCAGCGGAAGAACCAAGGGGAACACGTATCTTTGGTCCTGTAGCTAGGGAACTAAGAGAAAGAGACTTTATGAGAATTATTTCATTAGCACCAGAGGTGTTGTAAGACTGACAATCATGAATAAAAGTATAACATCACATAAAACATCTAAGCTCCACGTAAAAAAAGGAGATAAAGTAGTTGTTCTTTCTGGAGCCTCTAAAGGCATAGAAGGAGAGGTCAAAGAGATCTTTCCAAAGAAATATAGAGCAATCGTAGAGGGTGTTAATATTGTAAAGAAGCATACTAAACCAACGGCAGATCAGCCAGGTGGGATTAATGAGGTAGAGTCTTCTATTCATTTATCAAATCTTGCTTTACTAGATCCTAAAGCTGGCAAAGCAACAAGAATCGGTAGGAAAGAAGTCAATGGTAAGAGTGTAAGATATTCTAAAAAATCAGGAGAAATTATCAAGTAATGAGCCATCAACCAAGATTAAAGAAAAAATATGATGAGGAAATTGCTGCTAAGATGCAGGAGCAATTTAATTACACTTCAAAAATGGAAATACCTCGTCTCCTTAAAATATGTATTAATCAGGGTGTTGGTCAAGCAACACAGGATAAGAAGCTTGTAGATAACGCAGCAAAGGAGATCACTGCAATTGCAGGTCAAAAAGCAGTTGTTACGAAATCAAAAAAGGCCGTTTCAAACTTTAAGTTGAGAGAGAATATGCCTATTGGTGTAAAGGTTACATTAAGGAAATCAAATATGTGGGAATTCCTTGATAGATTAGTCTCAGTAGCTTTACCAAGAGTTCGAGATTTTAGAGGAATACCTGATAAGAGTTTTGATGGAAGAGGTAATTATACTTTAGGTATAAAAGAGCAGATAATGTTTCCTGAAATTGATATTGATAAGGTAAGTAAGATTACTGGTATGGATATTAATTTTGTCACATCTGCAAAAACTGACGCAGAAGCACTGGCGCTACTTAAGTTATTAGGTATGCCATTCAAAAATCAAAGAAATTAATAAGCTATGGCAAGAAAAGCACTAATAGCACGAGAGGCTAAGAGACAAAGATTGGTAAATAAATATGCCAAACTTAGAAAGCAGTTAAAGGCAGAAGGTAGATGGGAAGAATTAGATAAACTTCCTAAGAATTCTTGTCCTGTCAGATTACATAATAGATGTCAGCTTACGGGAAGACCAAAAGGTTATATGAGAAAGTTTGGTGTCAATAGAGTCACTTTCAGAGAGTTGGCTTTAGAAGGAAAGATTCCTGGTTTGACCAAAGCAAGTTGGTAATTATATTTAATAGAAAAAGAAAATGGCTGTAACAGATCCAATAGCAGATTATCTTACGAGACTAAGAAATGCTCAACAAGCAAAGCATAGAGTCGTAGAGATACCTTCTTCAAAAATGAAGAAATCGATTACTGAAATCCTTTATGATCAGGGTTATATATTAAAGTATAAGTTTGATGATGAAGCTGGTAAGAATGGCATCATAACTATCGCAATCAAGTATGATAGTAAAACCAATCTTCCAGTTATCCAAAAGTTAGGGAGAATAAGTAAGCCAGGATTAAGAAAATATGTTAACTCATCCGAGATACCAAGGGCAATCAATGGCTTAGGAGTTAATATAATTTCTACATCTAAAGGTGTAATGACTGGAAAACAAGCAACAAGACAAAATGTAGGCGGAGAATTGCTTTGCTACATTTATTAATATAAAAATATTAGATATAATATGTCACGAATCGGATTATCACCTATTACTATACCATCAGGCGTTACACTCAATGTAAATGGTAATGTAGTAAACTGTAAAGGACCTAAGGGCGAATTGTCTCAGGCAATCGACCCAGATCTGACTTTAACGATAGAGGATGGAACTGCAAATCTTGCAAGACCTACAGATCAGAAGAGACATAAATCTATGCATGGTCTATATAGATCACTCATAGACAATATGGTAGTAGGAGTGTCTGAAGGGTATACCAAAGAATTAGAGTTAGTAGGTGTAGGTTACAGAGTAGCTAATACTGGTAATCTTATAGAATTTACATTAGGTTATTCTCACCCAATTTATTTCTATGTTCCTGATGAGATCAAGGTCGAGACAGCGATGGAGAAAGGTAAGCCGCCATCTATTAAGTTAACCGGTATTGATAAGCAATTAATCGGTCAGATAGCAGCTAAGATCAGGACCTTCAGAAAAGTAGAGCCGTATAAAGGAAAAGGTGTTAGATTCAAGGGTGAAGTAATAAGAAGAAAAGCAGGTAAGACTGCAGCTAAATAAAACATAGTTTAACCATGGGAAATATACTAAGCGGTAAAAAGCGTATAAAATATCGTATAAGAAAAAGGTTATCAGGTACTTCTGATACTCCAAGATTAGCTGTATTCAAGTCTAATAAATACATTTATTGTCAGATTATTGATGATGTGAATGGTGTAACTTTAGCTTCAGCTGATTCAAGAAATAACAAAAATGGTGGGAACATCGATTCTGCCGTAGAGGTTGGAAAGGCAATAGCGGACATGGCAAAGTCTAAGAATCTTTCCAAAGTCGTTTTTGATAGAGGGGGTGTTTTGTATCATGGTAGAGTTAAAGCTTTAGCTGATGCAGCACGTGAAGCAGGATTACAATTTTGATCAATATTCCTTACAATAGGAAAAGCATATAATAATGGCACAAAAAGGTAAAAAAGTAAAAGCAGTAGAAACATCTGAACTCAAGGACAAATTAGTAAGTCTTAATAGAGTTGCTAAGGTTACCAAAGGGGGTAGGACGTTTAGTTTTTCTGCATTAGTTGTTGTAGGTGATGGTAAAGGAAAGGTAGGTCATGGCCTCGGTAAGGCAAGAGACGTACAAGAGTGTATAGCGAAAGCTGTAGATGATGCACGCAAAAACCTTATTACTGTACCTTTAATAAAAGGAACAATCCCACATCAGCAGTTAGGAAAATATGGGGCTGGAAAGATTTTAATCAAGCCCGCATCTGATGGTACGGGAGTTATTGCTGGGGGAGCTATGAGAGCTGTTCTTGAGATGGCTGGAGTCCATAATGTACTCGGTAAATCTCAAGGGTCTTCAAATCCTCACAATGTTGTAAAGGCAACTATTAATGCTTTAGCTAATCTACGAGATGCTAAGGAAATTGCAAGAATGCGTGGAATTACATTAGAGAAATTATTCGAAGGATAATCATGGGAAAAGTAAAAATCACTCAAGTTAGGAGTATAATAGACAGACCTCAGCGTCAAAAGGACACTATGAAAGCTTTAGGTCTTAGAAAAATGAATCAGACTGTTGAGAAGGAAGCAAATCACCAGATCCTCGGTATGATCAATAAAGTAAAGCATTTAATAAAAATCGAAGAAGTATAATCTTATACTTTTAACAATAAACTACGGGATCATGGAATTACATAATCTTACACCAGAATTAGGATCAGTAAAGAAGAAAAAGAGAATAGCTCGAGGTCAGGGATCTGGCAGAGGGGGTACTTCTACGAGAGGTCACAAAGGAGCTAAGTCGCGTTCTGGTTACAGTAGCAAGAGGGCATTCGAAGGTGGACAAATGCCACTACAAATGAGACTTCCAAAGAGAGGTTTCAAAAGTCCCAATAGAGTAGAATATGTTGCATTGAATCTTGCTCGATTACAAGAGATCAATGATAAGTATGGTCTTAAAGATGTATCTGTTGATGCATTGTATGAGAATAGAATTATCAAGAAAGGTGACAGAGTTAAGGTTCTTGGTAACGGAGAGTTAAGCTCTGCTGTCAATGTTACAGTGCATGCTATCTCTAAAGCAGCCAAAGCTGCTATTGAGGATAAGGGAGGTTCAGTTACTTTACTTTAATTATTATTGATAATGAAGAAGTTCATAGAGACATTTAAGAATATTTGGAGCATTAAAGAACTTAGAGATAGGATTCTCTTTACGTTACTATTGCTCTTTGTCTTCAGAGTAGGATCATTTATTCCTCTCCCCGGAGTGGACACTAATGCTCTTGATACAGCTGCGGCTGGAGGAGGTAATGATATATTAGGTCTCATTAATATATTTACGGGTGGTGCCTTTAGTCAAGCAGCTATTTTTGCTTTAGGTATCATGCCTTATATCACAGCTTCGATTATTATACAATTATTAGGTTTTGCAGTCCCATATTTCCAACGACTGCAGCAGAAGGAAGGTGAATCAGGTAGAAAAAAGATCACTCAGATTACAAGGTTACTTACTGTTGCTATCACTTTAGTTCAAGGCGCAGGTTACCTAACATATATTAAATCTATTCCTGGGGCAGTTCCACCGGGAACACCAATGTCTATATTTTGGTTTTCTAACATCATTATACTATCATCAGGAGTAATATTCGCGATGTGGTTAGGTGAAAAGATAACAGATAAAGGTATTGGAAATGGAGTATCACTACTAATTACAATAGGAATTATAGCTACACTTCCAAGGGAGTTTTTCGGAGAAGTAAGTAAAAGAATTACAGGAGGAGGTCTTTTCCTTTTAATTCTTGAGTTAGCTCTATTCTTTGTTGTCGTTATGGCAGTTGTATTGGTAGTGCAAGGTGTTAGGCGTATACCTATCCAATTCGCTAAAAGAATGGTTGGTAGATCAAATGCAAACATGCCGACTGCAGGAGCCAGAGATTATATTCCACTAAAGGTAAATGCCTCAGGTGTAATGCCTATCATATTTGCTCAAGCTATCATGTTTTTACCACCTCAATTAGGCACATGGCTTACTGCAGATGGAGAAGCTCCAAGTGGAATTATGATGCAATTAACGGATTGGTTATCAGTACCATATAATGTAATATTCTTTTTACTTGTAGTGGTATTCACTTACGTATATACAGCACTATTAGTAAATCCACAACAATATGCTGAATATCTTAAAAGGCAAAATGCTTTCATACCTGGAATAAAGCCAGGAAAAAGTACTCAAGATTATATAGATTCTTTAACTACAAGGGTTACCCTTCCAGGTTCGGTATTTCTTGGTTTGATTGCTATTCTACCTGCTATCATAGCGGCGTTTGGTGTCAATCCTGGGTTTGCAATATTCTATGGTGGTACTTCCCTTCTGATTCTCGTTGCCGTAGTTTTAGACACACTACAGCAGATAGAGAGTTATCTATTAATGAGAAAATACGATGGTCTTGTTAAGTCTGGCCGTATTAAAGGAAGAAGTGGTATGCAGCCGATAGGGGCGGGCATGTAGAAATAATGATTTACTACAAAACTCAAGAAGATATAGAGCATATAAGACAAAGTTGTCTGCTCGTCACTAAGGCTTTAGCTGAGGTGGGAAAGATTATAAAGCCAGGGATGACTGGTTTAGAAATAGATAAAGTAGCTGAGGAATTTATATTAGATAATAATGCAAAGCCGGGTTTCAAAGGATACGGTGGCTTTCCTGGGACCTTATGTATCTCTCCTAATACCGAAGTTGTTCATGGAATTCCTAATGATAAAGAGTTTCGTGAGGATGATATAATAAGTGTCGATTGTGGTTCTTTCCTTAATGGATATTTTGGAGATTCCGCATTTACATTTGCTATGAATGGTGTAAATGATGAGGTTATGGATCTTTTAAGTACAACATATGAATCATTATACAAAGGTATAGAAGTTGCAGTTGTAGGTAATAGATTAGGAGATATAGGATACGCAATCCAACAACATAACGAGTCTAAGAACTATAGTGTGGTTAGAGAATTAGTTGGTCATGGAATAGGTAAGAACCTACATGAAGCACCTGAGGTTCCTAATTATGGTAAGAGAGGAAGAGGAGCAGTTATAAAAAGCGGCTTAGTTATAGCTATAGAACCCATGATAAATTTGGGTAAAAAAGCCGTTAAGCATGGTAATGATGGTTGGACTATCACCACAAAAGATAATACACCGTCAGCTCATTATGAACATACAATAGCGATTACCGATGAGGGTACAGATATATTATCTGATCACTCCTTCATCTTAGACGCAGTAAAAAATAACCCTGAAATCAGGTATATTTCAGTAGAAAAATAGATATTTGCACTCCAAAATTTTTAAATGGCAAAAAAAGACTTAATTCAACAAGACGGAACAATAGAAGATGCATTGTCTAATGCGATGTTTCGAGTCAGGTTGGAGAATGATCACCTAATCGTAGCCACTATATCTGGTAAGATGAGGATGAATTATATTAGAATTCTTCCAGGTGATAAAGTTGCTGTAGAAATGTCTCCTTATGATTTAACAAGGGGAAGGATAACATATAGATACAAATAGAAATGAAAGTAAAAGCATCAATCAAGAAACGATCTGCAGATTGCATAATCGTCAGAAGAAAAGGCAAGTTGTATATCATTAACAAAAAGAACCCTAGGTTTAAGCAAAGACAAGGATAATCATGGCAAGAATTGCAGGAACAGATCTACCTAAAAATAAAAGAGGTGTCATAGGTTTGACATATATCTTCGGAATTGGTTCGACGAGAGCCAAGGAAATTCTTACGAGAGTAGGACTTGATGAACATACTAAAGTTACAGATTGGAGTGATGATAATATCAAAGAAATCTCTAAGTTACTTCAGGATGATTACAAAGTAGAAGGTGAACTTCGTTCGGAAATCCAAACCAACATCAAAAGATTGATGGATATAGCTTGTTATAGAGGACTCAGACACAGAAAGGGTCTTCCGGTAAGAGGACAGAGAACTCAGACCAACGCAAGAACAAGAAAGGGTAGAAAGAAAACTGTCGCTAATAAAAAGAAAGCAACTAAATAATACATAGTCCAATGGCAAAATCAAAGAAAAGAAAGATTAATGTTGAACCTGAAGGACTTGCTTACATACAGGCAAGTTTCAACAACATAATTATATCTATTACGAATAAAGCTGGACAGGTTGTTAGCTGGGGATCAGCTGGTAAAGCGGGTTTCAGAGGTTCTAAGAAAAATACTCCATTTGCGGCTCAGCTTGCAGCTAAATCTGCTGCTCAAGTAGCATATGATGCTGGAATGAGATATGCTGAGGTATATGTGAAAGGACCAGGTTCTGGAAGAGAATCAGCTATAAGAGCTATCGATGAGACTGGCATTAAGGTTACAAGGATCAAAGATGTAACGCCTATGCCTCACAATGGCTGCAGACCTCCTAAGAGAAGAAGAGTTTAGGATATTGGTAATTCAATTTTAAGAAAAAGACAAACCGTCAATTAATGGCACGATATACAGGACCTAAGACTAAGAAAGCAAGAAAATTCGGTGAAGCAATTTACGGACCGGATAAAAGTTTTGAGAAAAGAAAATATCCACCAGGACAACATGGTAATGGTAGGAGAAGAAAACAAAGCTCTAACTATGCTATTCAATTAATGGAAAAGCAAAAAGCCAAATATACATACGGCGTTTTAGAGAGACAATTCAGAAATCTTTTCGAATCTGCTGCTAGAAAAAGTGGTGTTACGGGTGAGATCTTACTTCAGTTTTTAGAAGCGAGATTAGATAACACCGTTTACAGATTAGGTCTTGCAAGATCAAGAAGAGGCGCTAGACAATTAGTATCTCACAAGCACATCTTGGTAAATGGTATCCTTACTAACATTCCTTCTTATCACTTAAAGCCAGGTGATGTCGTTTCTGTAAGAAATAAATCAAGAAACCTTGAAGTAATCAGTAATGCTCAGTCTACTGCTACAGAAGTAAAGAAGTGGGGCTGGATAGAGTGGAATCCTGATAGACAAGAAGGTACTTTCATGCAATACCCAGAGAGATCTGCTATTCCTGAAAATATAAATGAGCAGCTAATAGTAGAACTTTACTCTAAGTAATCACTACTAATAATTATTTAATCTTTTTATTGCTATAATAGCCTATATATAAACTTATGAGCATCCTAAATTTTCAGAGACCAAATAAGATTTTATTAAGCAAAGCAGATGATTTTGATGGATCCTTTGAATTCAAGCCATTAGAGCCAGGATTCGGACAGACAATAGGTAATTCGTTAAGAAGAGTTTTATTGTCTTCACTAGAAGGTTTTGCTATATCAGCAATAAGAATTGCAGGTGTAGATCACGAATTTTCTACAATCAAGGGTGTAGTAGAAGATGTAGTTGACATAATCCTAAATATAAAGCAAGTTAGAATTAAGCCTGAGATAGATATGCCTGACATGGAGTCAGAAAAGATTTATCTTACGGTAAGTGGTAAAGATCAGTTAACAGCTGCAGACATAGAAGCACATACTAACATTTTCAAGATCATGAATCCTGATCTTGTTATCTGTAACATGGAGAAATCAGTTAACCTCGAGATTGAGCTTACTGTCACGAAAGGTAGAGGATATGTACCTGCCAGTGAGACTTTATCTAAGGATGCACCGATAGGTGTTATTCCTGTTGATGCGATCTACACGCCTATCAAAAATGTAGCATATAAAATCGAGAATACAAGGGTAGAGCAGAGAACGGATTATGAGAAGTTAATATTAGATATCAAAACAGATGGAACTATCCATCCTGAAGATGCAGTAAAAGAAGCTTCAAGAATCTTGATACAGCATCTGATGCTTGTAACAGACGAGAATATCACATTCGAGAGTGAGAAAAGTAGAGAAGATGATATCGTAGATGAGCACATCTTACACATGCGTAAGTTACTCAAGACTCCTCTCGAAGATCTTGATCTTTCAGTAAGAGCATACAATTGCTTGAAGGCTGCTAAGATTAATTCATTAGGTGAAATGGTAAGATATGATACTAATGAATTATTGAAGTTCAGAAACTTCGGTAAAAAGTCATTAGTGGAAATAGAGGAATTACTACAAAACAAAGGTCTTACTTTCGGTATGGATCTGTCTAAATATAAATTGGACGAAGAATAATTTGATTAAAGAATCGCATCGACTCAGCTTAGCTGGATTCTAATTTTAATAATTTGCATACTACTTTTACTTTGTAATAAAAACAGGTCGGTTACAATTTTAGTATAGTAAGAGTGATGCACAAAATATATTTGTCATGAGACACGGTAAAAAATTCAACTCATTAGGTCGTCAGCAAGGACACAGAAGAGCTCTTCTAAGAAATCTTTCGTGTGCACTAATAGAGCACAAAAGAATCAATACAACTTTAGCGAAAGCAAAATCACTTAGAGTATATATAGAACCCTTAGTTACTAAGGCCAAGACAGACACAACACACTCAAGAAGAGTTGTCTTCAGTTATCTACAGAATAAAGAAGCTATTAAAGAAGTTTTCAGCACAGTAGCTAACAAGATAGGTGATAGACCGGGTGGGTACACAAGGGTCATAAAAACAGGATTCAGAAAAGGTGATGGTGCAGAAATGGCAATGATAGAGTTCGTTGATTTCAATGAGACTTATGTGAATTCTAAAGAAGAGAAGAAAGGTGGAAGAAGAAGACGTAAAAAGAAAAGTGGAGGACAGGCAGCCGCAGCGGCAACAGCAGCTGCAGTTACTGCTAAAGAAGTAAGTTCAGAAGAAGAATAAGATTTAAGAAACCAACTATATAAAAGGCAGCAATTTTTTGTTGCCTTTTTTTATGCCATTTATTGAATGTTTCCTTAGTGTAGAATCTATCATATAATACTAATAGATTATATTTGTGTAACTCATATTATAATAAACTATGATTGAAACTCAACTTCAAGACGCTGTGCTCCTTCTGGAAGACGGCACACTCTACAGAGGCAAGGCTGCAGGCAAAAAAGGAATTGGAACTGGTGAGATTTGTTTTAATACAGGAATGACTGGCTACCAAGAAATATTTACAGATCCTTCTTACTTTGGTCAAATTCTTATAACTACTAATGCACACATAGGCAACTACGGAGTTGCTACAGCTGATGAGGAGTCAGGTAAAGTTCAGATTGCAGGTCTTGTATGCAAGAATTTTACTAATGACTACTCTCGGCCCATGGCAGATATTGATATTCAAGCTTATTTTGAAAAGAATAATATCGCATGTATCTATCAGGTAGACACTAGGGCCTTAGTAAAACATATTAGAGACAAAGGGGCGATGAATTGCATTATATCCACTGACGAACTTGATGTAGAAAAGTTGAAGGAACAATGTAAGAATATTCCTTCTATGGCCGGGCTTGAGTTAGCGTCTAAGGTTAGTACTAAGGAAGTATATACTATGGGCGATGAAAAGTCAGATATAAAAATTGCAGTTTTAGATTTTGGAACCAAGCGCAATATTCTGAATTGCTTCGTAGAGCGAGGAGCCTACCTAAAAGTATTTCCTGCCAAGACTGATGCAGCGGAGATATTAAAGTTTGGAGCTAATGGTTTTTTCCTATCTAATGGACCTGGCGATCCTGCCTCTATGGATTATGCGATAGATACAATAAAGGCTTTGCTTAAGTTAGATAAGCCTATGTTTGGCATATGCTTAGGACATCAGTTATTAGCATTAGCTAATGATATACCTACTTACAAGATGCATAATGGACATAGAGGAATCAATCATCCAGTTAAGAATCTTGTGACAGGATATTGTGAGATAACGAGCCAAAACCATGGCTTTGGTGTAAGTCCAGAAGCGATCGAAAAAAGTGAACTGGTGGAAATTACACATATGAATCTGAATGATAATACAATAGAGGGTATAAAAGTTAAAGGCAAACCTGCTTTCTCTGTGCAATATCACCCAGAGTCATCACCAGGTCCGCATGATTCAAGGTATTTATTTGATCAATTTATAGAGACAGTAAAAAAATATAAAAATTAAGATGAGTATTATAGTAGATGTTATAGCAAGACAGATTTTGGACTCCCGTGGTAATCCGACGGTAGAAGTAGAAGTCGTTACATCAGGCGGATATATGGGAAGAGCAGCAGTTCCTTCAGGTGCATCTACCGGTAAAT
The DNA here is from genome assembly GCA_938002705.1 of uncultured Saprospiraceae bacterium. Classification (GTDB taxonomy): domain Bacteria; phylum Bacteroidota; class Bacteroidia; order Chitinophagales; family Saprospiraceae; genus RFSX01. The sequence goes on from CALLAG010000064.1 coordinate 15,035, forward strand.
ATGAGGCAGTGGAATTACGTGATGGGGATAAGAGTGTCTATATGGGCAAGGGCGTATCTAAAGCAGTCAATAATGTCAACGAGGCATTGCAAGATGGACTTTTAGGTTTGGACATTTTTGACCAAAGACTTATTGATGATACCATGATTACCTTAGATGGCACTGAGAATAAGTCAAATCTCGGAGCTAATGCAATACTGGGTGTCTCTCTTGCTGTTGCTAAGGCGGCGGCAGATGAAGCTGGACAATCTCTCTACAGATATATAGGTGGGGTGAATGCATATACTCTTCCCGTACCCATGATGAATATATTGAATGGTGGTTCTCATGCTGATAATAGCATAGATTTTCAAGAATTTATGATTGTACCAGTCGGGGCAGATAGGTTTTCGGAAGGGTTACGTATGGGAGTAGAAGTCTTTCATAATCTAAAAAAAGTACTTCAATCCAAAGGCTTATCAACAAATGTAGGTGATGAAGGAGGCTTTGCACCTAACATTGGTTCTAATAAAGAGGCTGTAGAAATTGTTTTGCAGTCTATCGAAGCTGCAGGTTATAAGCCTGGCGAAGATATTATGATTGCTATGGATGCAGCAGCTTCTGAGTTTTATAATTCAGAAGAGAAAGTATACCATTTCCACAAGTCTACAGGAGAGAAATTAACTTCAGAGCAGATGGTTGCTTATTGGAAAGATTGGACTGAGCAATATCCTATATTCTCTATCGAGGACGGATTAGATGAGGATGACTGGGCAGCATGGTCGAGCCTAACTGCAGCAGCAGGACATAATACACAACTAGTAGGTGATGATCTATTTGTAACAAATACAAAGAGGCTAAAAAGAGGAATAGAGGAGAAGTCTGCTAATTCTATTTTAGTAAAGGTGAATCAAATAGGTTCCTTAAGTGAGACAATTGATGCTGTGACATTAGCACATAACAGTGGATTCACTTCTGTAATGAGTCATAGATCAGGAGAAACGGAAGATACGACGATAGCCGATCTTGCTGTAGCTTTGAATACTGGACAGATAAAGACAGGTTCTGCTTCTAGAAGTGACAGAATAGCAAAGTATAACCAATTACTTAGAATAGAAGAAGAATTAGGCTCTATGGCTTTCTATCCTGGCAAATCAATATTGAAAAAGGCCTGATACCACTAAGTTGTAGCCATTTATATCTAAGCTTTTTAATATATTTGTGGCATGATGAGGACAGTAACGAAGCCTCATCATTATCCAACACTTTACACGATATAGAATCTTATTAGTATTGTATTCACAAAAATGTAAATTATGATGGATAACATTCTTAACATCCTAAGGGTTAAAGGCTTTAACTGGCTTAACAAGTACACAGTAGTAATAGTATTATTTGTAGTGTGGTTAAGCTTTTTTGATAAGTTTAGTTTGGTTACACAGCATCGTCTTGGCAATACGCTTTCAGAGTTAGAAGACAAGAAAGCAGACTATGAGGATAAATTAGAAATAGCTATCCAGGAGAAGAAAGTACTGAAAGCTAACATGGAAAAATACGCCAGAGAGAAGTATTTAATGCATAAAGATAACGAACAGGTCATTATCATAAAATCGGCCGACAAAAAATAAATTACAATGAGTGTATTAGTAACTAAGAATTCAAAAATCATAGTTCAAGGAATAACTGGAACCGAAGGAAGTTTTCATACCTCTCAGATGATAGAGTATGGAACTCCAGTCGTAGGTGGTGTAACACCAGGTAAAGGTGGTAAAGATCACTTAGGAGTGCCAGTATTCAATACTGTATCAGAGGCAGTTGATAAAGTTGCTGCAGATACATCTATCATATTCGTACCACCGCCGTTTGCTGGAGATGCGATCATGGAAGCTGCAGCAGCAGGTATTAAGGTTATCATATGTATAACTGAGGGTATTCCTGTCCAAGATATGGTTAAGGTTAAGGCTTATATAGATGATATAGATTGTAGACTTATAGGACCTAATTGTCCTGGCGTTATGACTCCGGGAGAAGCGAAGGTAGGTATCATGCCAGGCTTTATACACAATCCAGGAAAGATCGGTATCGTATCGAGATCAGGTACTTTGACTTACGAAGCTGTAGATCAAGTTACTAAAGCAGGAATGGGACAGTCAACTTGTATAGGAATAGGAGGAGATCCTATCCCAGGCACGACTACTAAAGATGCAGTAGAACTACTTATGAATGATCCCGATACTGAAGGTATCGTAATGATAGGGGAGATAGGTGGCAATATGGAGGCCAATGCTGCTAAGTGGATCAAAGAACATGGTACTAAGCCAGTTGTAGGATTCATAGCGGGGCAGACAGCTCCAGAAGGAAGAACGATGGGGCATGCTGGTGCTATCGTTGGAGGAGCAGAAGATACTGCAGAAGCTAAAATGAAGATCATGGCTGAATGTGGTATATCAGTAGTCAATTCTCCTGCAGATATCGGAGCAACAATGGCTAAGTTATTAGGTAAAGAATTACCGAAATCTGCAGCTGATATTAAAAAAAATGCTTGAACCTGAGTTAGTTGCTTATGCTAACTCATTAGGGATAGATGCCCATGTCGATGACCTGAAGCAAGATACATTGAAGAAAGTACTCAGCCGTTTTGGCATGAGTTAGTAAGATAAAGGAAACCAACATTTAAAGCTTCGAGACGATTGTTTCGAGGCTTTTTTTATGCTCTTTACATTCATTTATTTGGTAACTAAGCTAAAAGAAGTGACTATAATACGCTAATTGTTAAACTTTAACATTATACAAATATGCAATGTATTAAATGCTGATTTTCAATATAATATACATATAGAATTTTTGTTCTAAATATATATATTACATATATTTTTAATATTTAAATAGCTGATTATAAAGTAGTACGGTCTTTGTTGTGTTTTATATATAGAATATAAGTCATGATGAGGGTATTTTGTCATATTTTAGGATTTGTTGTAGTCATCTTCTTTATCACAACAAGAAGTCTGACAGCCCAATTATTGCTTAACGAACTCTCAGCTGACTCAGGCAATAACGATTCAGAGAATGATGCTATTGTAGAAATAATAAATACTGGCGGTACAAGTATAGACGCTGGTTGTACTGTTATATCTAACTCTGAATGGGTCGTTGTTATTCCTTCTGGTACAATGATAGCTGCTGGTGAGGTTTTCATTATAGGATGTAGTCAGGGACAGAATACAGGATCTAATCCTAACCCAAGTCCAGGATCAGGATTGGCATGTGCAGATTGTGATTTTCCTAACCTTCCTTTAGATTTTGATGTATGTGATCCAGCTAATGCGGCCTATATTGATTATTCTAATACAGGCTTTACACTTGATAATGCAAGGTCTGATGATGGGGACCAGGTAGTATTATTTGATCCTATGGGTAATATCCTTGATGCAGTTGCATGGGGTTGTGGTTCAGCACTTTTAGCTTCAGATAATACAACATTAGTAGACCCTGCTTGTACAACTACAACTGGTAGAGGTGGCGGAGATCTTGCATATACTCTCGGAACTCCTACATGGAATGGCCAGGGTAACATAGGGAGTCTTCCTGCAGCACTTCTGTCTGGAGCAGAATGCTTCTCCTCAGGTGTACAATATATCATGCCGTCGATATCTTCAGGTATATATACAATACTTAATCCAGTACAAAATTCTTGTAATTCTTCTATGGTAAGGGTCGTAGGAGATACAGGAGTAGGTAATCTTGGAACATGGATTCAGACAGAACATCCAACTCCGGGTGAGGCCAATGATTTTGTACCATACCAATTCTATATAGATGGAGTGGCTGTAGAAAATGGAATTATCAATAACGTAATCTGTACCACTCCAGTTGCGACAACCATAAGCGCAGAAATATATAACTATCAACATGTAGAAGATGTAGCGCTTAATACCACAGGGTCCAGGACAACCTTAGGATCTTATTTTTCTATAAATGGTGCTCCGCCAGTATTCTGGAACGGCGGTATATCAGGTGCTGGAACAGGAACGACAACTCTGACACATACATTCACACCGGCAGATGGCGATGAGCTTGTATTGACTTGGGATGACTGGACACAATCATCGCTTAATCCTAATTGCTGTGGTACTGGCGTAATAACTACATCTAATACAGGAAATGATAATATATCACAGAATGGGGCTGACGAATGCTATGAATCTATTACTCTAAGATATAGAGTAGAAACCCCTATCGCAGGTAGTCCTATAATTACATGTGACGATGCAGTGACAGGTATGTTTAGTATCTCTGGAGTGACAGCTGGGACATC
>CALLAG010000065.1 GCA_938002705.1 uncultured Saprospiraceae bacterium
AAAATCAGAGCTTGAGAAAGCAACACTCGAAGTAATCGTCGCAGCGACAATGACAGATGTGATGATGGTAGAAGGAGAAGCTAAAGAATGCCAAGAGGCAGAACTCATAGAAGCGATCAAAGTAGGTCACGAAGCTATTAAGGTACAGTGTCAGGCTCAGTTAGAGCTCAGAAAGCTGACTGGAGAAGTCGCTAAGCGTGAGATAGAAGTAGAAGAAGTAGACGAAGAGCTTATGGCTTGGGTAAAGGCGAATACTGTAGATCACATACTGAAAGTATCTCGTGGAGCTTTAGATAAGAAGACAAGAAAGAATGCATTCTCTGAGATCAAAGATCAGATGAAAGAGGATCTCTTAGAAGAAAAAGGAGAAGAGTATGCTACTGAGAACACAGGAAAAGCTAAAGAATACTTCGAAAAAATAAAGAAGCAGACCATAAGAAAAATGGTCTTAGACGAGAGTATAAGATTAGATGGTAGAAAGAGTGATGAAGTCAGACCTATCTGGACTGAGATCGATTACTTACCTTCTGCTCACGGTTCTGCTATATTCAATAGAGGTGAGACTCAAGCATTAACATCATTGACATTAGGATCTAAGTTAGATCAGAAGATGGTAGATAATGCATTGGGTAATTACTTTGAGCGATTTATCCTTCATTACAACTTCCCTGCATTATCAGTAGGAGAGACTAAGCCGATGAGAGGACCAGGAAGAAGAGAAGTAGGACACGCTAATCTTGCTCACAGAGCATTATCAGCAGTATTACCTGCTAAGACGCCTTACACTATAAGATTAGTATCAGATATACTTGAGTCTAACGGATCATCATCTATGGCGACAGTATGTGCAGGATCACTTGCTATGATGGATGGAGGTATAGAGATCACTGCTCCCGTATCAGGTATAGCGATGGGTATGATCGCTGAAGGTGATAAGATCGCTGTCTTATCTGATATCTTAGGTGATGAAGATGCATTAGGAGATATGGACTTTAAAGTGACGGGTACTGAGAAAGGTATCACGGCATGTCAGATGGATATCAAGATTGATGGTCTACCATATACTACTCTTGAGAAAGCATTAAGTCAAGCAAAAGAAGGAAGACTACATATCTTAGGTGAGATGGCTAAGACCATCACTACTGCAAGAGAAGACTTCAAGCCACATGCTCCGAGAATTATAGAAATATCTGTAGATAAGAGCTACATAGGTGCTATCATAGGACCTGGCGGTAAGATTATCCAAGATCTACAAGCTAGAACAGGTGCTATCATCAATATCGAAGAAGTAGACGATAGAGGTATCGTATCTATATCATCTTCTAATAAGGAATCTTTAGATATGGCTAAGAAAGCCATCGATGAGATAGCATTCGAGCCTACCGTAGGTGATTCTTATGATGCTAAAGTAGCTTCTATTCAGGATTATGGATTATTCGTAGACTTCAAGTCTAAGAGTGGATTGCTACATATATCTGAGATTGCTCACGAGAGAGTTAATAACTTATCAGAGATGTTTAAAGTAGGAGATCCTATCAAGGTGAAGCTTATAGGCGTAGATCCTAAGTCTGGAAAAATGAGATTATCGAGAAAAGCACTTTTGGATCGTAAAGATTCTTAAGGAGACATTCTTTTCCAAAATATAATTGTAATAAAAGCCTGAATAAAATTATTCAGGCTTTTTTAGTTTTTGTACATTTGACCCACCTACCTGAATATAGAATCTATCTTATACGACAAAGTGTAATATTTCTTACTAAATCTGAACTTTATTGGTAAGAAACTTGTAATTCTTGTACCTGATATAGACTATCTACGTCTAAAAGTCAAGTACCGAATGATAATGAATATTATAGAATAATTATTTTAAGCAAGATAGATGAGACAATTAAAAATAACTAACAAGATCACGACGAGAGAGAGCATGGCTCTGGACAAATATCTTAATGATATATCCAAGATCACTATGCTTAGACCTGAAGAAGAAGCTGAGTTAGCAAGAAAAATAAGAGCCGGTGATATGAAAGCTCTTGAACGTATGACACAAGCGAATCTAAGATTCGTCGTATCAGTAGCAAAACAATATCAGAACCAAGGTATGTCATTGAGTGATTTGATCAATGAAGGTAATGTCGGTCTGATGAAAGCAGCTAAGAGATTTGATGAGACTAAAGGTTTCAAGTTCATATCCTATGCAGTATGGTGGATAAGACAATCTATCCTACAGTCTATAGTAGAGAATTCAAGATTGGTAAGATTACCACTGAATAAAGTAAGCTCATATAGCAAGGTCAATGAAGCATATGTAACATTCTCACAAGAATTTGAGAGAAATCCTACACATGAGGAGTTAGCTGAGATGTTAGACATGAAAACCAAAGATATCGCTAATGTAATGAATGGTGGAGGTCGTCACCTCTCTATGGATGCACCTATAGGTGGAGAAGAAGGAGAAAGTACGATGCTTGATCTATTCGCAACCAATAATGAAGCGGCTCCTGATCTTGGATTGATGGAAGAATCATTGACTAAGGAGGTGAGTTTCGGTCTATCATTATTAAGCCACAGAGAGATAGAAGTATTATCTTCTTACTATGGGCTGAATGGTCATAAGTCATTGACATTAGAGGAGATCGGAGAACTATATGGACTGACAAGAGAGAGAGTAAGACAGATAAAAGAGAGAGCACTTAGAAGACTAAGAAAGTCTGTCAACAAAAATGCACTTAAGTCTTATTTAGGATAAGATTCGTAGAAATTCTAAAAATTAGAATTTAAAATATACCTATCATGGCTTACAGGAAATACGTTTTTCTTGTAAGCCATTTTTTGTATCACTTCATTCATGAAAAAAATAATATAACAGTTAATTAAATGATCGCATTATTTAGATTTCTTATTGTACTCATCATCATTGTGGCGGCTGCTGGATTTATAATCTATCAGTTGAGCTCATTCCTATTAGGCACACGATCTGTCAAAAGGCAGATAGAAAGAGACAAAGATTTCTTCAATGCTGTGTTAGACGAACTAATGGAAGGCCTTGTCGATATCGATACTGATGAACTTAAGATCATGTCAGTATCACCTACAAGTAAAAGCGTCAATCAGGGGATAACTACCTACGAGAAGGGTGTCATATCTACCATATATCAAGAGCCTATAGTAGCCTACACACTTAAAATGTATGATAAGAACAATAAGTTGTTACTCATGTTAAGAACTAAAAGTGAGACTTATAGCGTTCTATCAGAAGCAGAAACATTTAAAATATTCAAAAATAATACTCGCATAGGAACCATAAATGATAATTATCAATTGTCTTTATCAGAGAGTATGAAATCAGGGATTACTGCTACTAAAGAGGGCAGTAAACTGATAAATATAAAAATCGGGAACGAGGAGATAGCTCATATAAACCTTAGAGACGAAGATGGAAATTTTGATACGGATAGAGTTTTCTCTTTGTTTCATAGTATGAAATCTGGTCACGAAGAGAGTTTGTTGTTATTAGCCATCTTCCACATATTAATAAAACCTAAATTAACATAAATGAAAAAAATATTATTTAGCTGCTTACTTATTACTTGCTCGCTTGTATCATGGTCTCAGACCAAAAGTTCTGATGAGTCTATTAAGTCTGAAGATATCCAGAAAACAATGGATGAGGCTATGAAAGAATTTCAAGGGGCCATGGATACACTTGATCTGAGTCAGTTTTTCTCTGGCGATCTCTCTAAGATGTTTGGAGATTCTACGATGCAGTCATTTGACTTCAGTCAGATGGAAGGCATGCTAGAAGGTATAGATATGAATGAATTATTCGGACCTGATATGCAGATACAGATGGAGCAAAGCCTCAAAATGCTCGAAGGTATGGATATGGATCAATTAAATTCCTTACTTGAAGGCATAGATATGTCACAGTTGGAGGGTATGTTAGAGGGCTTTGATATGGGAGAGATGCAAAAGATGTTCGAGGGTATGGACATGCAAATACCGGAAATCAAAGAAATAGAACCTGCTGATAAAAAGTCTAAGAAAACTAAGAAAATATAGATATCAAAAGGTCGTATAATGATATATGACCAAGAATTTCTATATTTGATATGAGAATCGATATGAATGAACAGTTTATATCGATTTTTGTATATATAACAACGTAATATTAGATAATTATGGGAGTATTAGACGGTGTAAGAATAATCTTGTACAGATGCCACGAGAAAGGTCTCGAAATCCTTCTTGTCAATAATGATATATCGCAAGATGCTGATGTATGGAGACTACCTAATGTATCCGATATAGACTCCCCAACTAATAAATATATAGAACTCGATGATATCGTAGATGCAGATGGTAATACCATCAAGGCTATGGCTATAGAAGCTGACTGGCACGATATCCCATCGATAAGAGGCATGATCAAGTATGATGTCAAACTTGTCAAAAACAAAATAAAGACAGCTCTTCCCGAATTAGAGAAAAGTACTTACTTCACTATCAAAGATGCATTTAAGAGGGTGTTACCTCAGGAGTATGCTGCACTCAAAGAATTAAAAGATATCATCTTAGATAGAAACATAGCTACTAATATCTAAAGATCAGTAGCTACATTTCCTTATTTCTTGGTTACTTCTGCTCAAGTTGTTTGTGTGTACCATCGCATAAGCCATTCTCTCTTGTAGTCTGCTTACAAGTACAGAAGTGGACGTCTTTAGTTTCTGTAGCAACGTACATAACTGGACTGAATTTCCCATCTGCTTTATGCTTGCCATCGCAGTATGGTTGGTTGGTACTTAATCCACATGTACACCATGAGTATCTTTTGCCTTCTTCTACACTCACTTTTATAGGTGAGTATCCTGCTATATGTCCTTTTTCCATTTTATATGTGTTTTTTACAAATATATGATAGATATAAGTCAGACGAAATATAAATAACTGGTACAGATGGTCACAAATATATATTTATCAGCTATATCTAATTCTTAATAATATCTACTCCCTCACACATGCTTATTCCGAATTAGATACTTCACCTTGAAGAAACTATTATTCTGAAGCAGTCTCTTGACTTCATTGACATGCTTCATTGAGGTATGCTTATCAACCTTTATCTTGACAGATATATCTGGTTCTGCTATGTGATCTGTTCTTAGTTTGGATAGATGATTATCTACAGAATTTAGATTGTTGTGCCGTTTGTTTTCTACATAGTAATTAATGTCACCACCTTTAGTGTGTTCCATGACAACAGATATATAATCATCTTGTGCTTTGATGTAGTCTGCATATTGTGTGTAGGGTAGTTCTACGGCTCTCTCAGTATTGTTGTCCTTCATTACTGTCACGACCATAAAGAAGAAAAGCAACATAAAGACGATGTCTGGCAGAGCCGTCGTATTGAATTTGATATCTCGGGGTTTTCTATTCTTTTTATATTTCATAATTGAAAGATTTTATTACCTGAATTCATTTTACAATGCATATTGTGATTCTGAGATAGTGATGGACATCATCTTAGATAATTGACGGTATTGGTCCTGTGTAAGC
>CALLAG010000066.1 GCA_938002705.1 uncultured Saprospiraceae bacterium
TCATATTTCATAATTCGTATTGTATAGGTTGAGGCTTTTATTATAAAATGGAGATTAAAATTACTATATAAAAATGATTAATAGTCTAATGGGTATTATGGACAATAGTTCTACGGGGGCTGAGTTATCTTGAGATTTGATATGACATTAGGGGTTATTAATAGCTCTCAGGATGAGACAGCATTAGTATATATTGTTACCTTCGTAATCAAACTATTACAGAATTTTTATATATGCTCAAGACTATACTTCCCTTACTATTGCTCATTCTTCTGGGAGGCATCTATTTCTATACTAAAGATGATGCCCAAGATACTTCTATCAAGATAGAAGATAGAGACTTTATCGTAGCTGATAGAGAGATGATCGATATCATAGTCATTAAGAGGCCCGGTTATCCACAGATACATCTCAGTAAATCCAAAAATGGCTGGTTACTCAATCAAAGGAATAGAGCAAGTGATCACGTTGTCAAAAACTTACTTACAGTACTCACTAAGATGAAGTTAGACTATATCCCACCTAAGGCGACATATTCTAATATAATGAAGGATATAGACGAGTTAGGAATAGATGTCACCACTTATGATAAGGATGGCAATGTGTTATCGGATTTTATAGTAGGCAAAAATAATAATGTAGAAAGCGGCACATACTGTCTTAAGAAAGGCGCTAAGCAGCCTTATGTTATGATCCTGCCTGCGGTCTCCGGTGGATTTAGAAATTATTTTACACTAAGAAATATAGACCTAAAAGACAAAATAATTTTTGATATAAATAGTGATGATATCGTCAAGATCACGATGGATTATAAGAAGAACAGAGTTAATTCATTTGTCGTCAGTAAGAAAGGCTCTCAATATGAAGTGAATCCTATAGTGCCATCCGCAACTTATACTGAGCTCAATCAGAATCAGAATATCATAAGCGCTTATGTCAAAAGTTTCAAGAAATTAGGAGCAGAAAGTATTATGACTGGGAGACCCGGTATAGACTCGATAAGCCGGACTATCCCATTTATAGAATTAGCTGTTGATATGGAAGATGGTTCTCAGGAGGGGTTTAGTTTCTATCCAGTTACGGACCATCTGGACGAAGGCGCTACTGTAAGGACAGTCGCTGATCTTAAGCAGATAGATAGATATTATATGTTCTCTACAGATGGAGAATGCTATACCGTACAGCATAGATTACTAAAGAATCTTTTTAAACCTATAAGTTATTTTGGTCTTTAGAAATGTCATATTATTAATATCTATCAGCATAGTAGCAGTTGCACATAGTTATGCTCCTGCATGGGGATTTTATGGACATAGGAAGATCAATCGGATGGCAGTATTCACACTACCAGAAACGATCCTCCCTCTGTACAAAAAGAATATAGAATATCTCACAGAGCATGCAGTAGATCCTGACAAGCGCAGGTATGCTACTAAGAACGAATTTGCAAGACATTATATAGATATAGATCACTGGGACACATTGCCCTTTAATAATGTACCCAGGTTATACAAAGACGCCATACTCAAATTCGGTTCTCTAAAAGGCGTTACTGATAATGACACTACGACGATAGAATTCTCAGAAGAGTACCAGGATAATGTCTATCAGAATTTATTATACGAATATAGATTTGATCCTGTAATCCCAATAGATCAAAAATCTATAGGTAACCTGATGGATATAGGTGGCGGTAGTTATTCTGAAGTCTACTTCGATAATGATATAGTCAATTACGGAATATCGCCTTACTTCCTTGAGTACTTTTATGGTAGATTAATATATGCATTCAAGAAGAAAGACGTAGATCAGATACTGAAGGTAAGTGCTGATATAGGCCATTATATATCTGATGCTCACGTACCACTACATACGACGCTTAACTATAATGGTCAGCTCACAGGACAGATAGGTATACACGCATTCTGGGAGAGCCGATTACCAGAATTATATGCTGATGAGTCATATGAATTTATAGTAGGTAGAGCAGAATATATAGAAGATATGAGAACTTATATATGGGATATTATCGCTACGAGTCATGCCTTACTACCTGAGGTATTAGCTAAGGAGCTTCTTATAAAACAAGAATTTCCTGAGGATAAGCAATTTTGTTTTGATGATAGATTGGGTAAGACAATATGGACACAATGTCCTGAGTATAGTAAAGCCTATCATGACTCCATGGGTGATATGGTAGAGTCACGTATGCAAGCATCCATATTGGCAGTCGGTAGTTTCTGGTATAGTGCATGGGTGGAGGCAGGTCAGCCAGACTTAGAAGTCATAGAGAATGTCGTCTTAGAAACTGATCAAGAAGCCAAAGAAAAATTAGATGCTGCTACCAACGATGGCAAAATATACGGACGAGAACATGAATAAAACGACAACTCAACACTCTAAGATAAGTCTCATCCTGAAAGGAGCAGCGATGGGGATCGCAGAAGTTATTCCGGGAGTGTCCGGAGGGACTATAGCATTCATCACAGGAATCTATCAAGATCTCATAGATACCATAAGTGGGGTAGATCAGAATACGATATCGGATGTGCTTAAGTTGAAGTTCAGCAAATTATGGGTATCGCTCAATGGGCCTTTTCTCTTATACTTGATCATAGGTATGGTAGGTGGTATATTGACTGGTGTATTCGGAGTAACCAAGTTATTAGAGACTTATCCAGAAGCTTTATGGGCTTTGTTTTTTGGACTTATCGTGGCATCTATACCATTGATGTTCAGTCAGATGAAAGATAAAAAGTGGTTACATCTCATGCCATTTATCATAGGGGCGACAATAGCATATGTCATTACATCTATCAGTCCTGCTGAAGGGTCTACTAATCTGGCTTATATCTTTCTTGCTGGTGTCATCGCTATTAGTGCTTTTGTACTGCCAGGCATATCAGGTAGTTTCATATTGCTTCTGATGGGACTATATACTGTTGTCATTCCGACGATTAAATCTTTCTTAGAGTCACCAGAGTTATCAGAGTTATTATTGATTGCTGTTTTTGCGTTAGGCTGCCTGACGGGACTTGCATTATTCTCGAGGATCGTCTCTGCGGCATTTAAGAATTATCATGATACGACGATTGCTATCATGTCAGGATTTATGTTTGGCTCATTGAATAAAATATGGCCTTGGCGTAATCCCAGCTTGATACTCAATAAAGATACTAATGCATTCACCCCCATAGACGCAACGAATATCAATAACTTCTCTACAACAGACGAACATATCAAGATCGTCAAAGAATCCAATGTCCTTCCTATGGATTACTTCTCAGAGCCTTGCACTGTATATGTGGTTGTGGCTTTTGTATTAGGTCTCCTGTTGGTATGGGGATTATATTCTATGCAGAAGAGGTCGTAGTTGAAGACCTTTGCGTCGATGTTTCCCCAATATGTAGTGTTAGAGAATGTCGAAAGGAAGGTCTGTGACTTCTCCAGTCAAGCAGGCCATTTCCTGTCAAAAACTGTACCCAAATTTTAACATATTAATAAATTAAATAATATTTATATATATTAAACACTATAGTTCACACTATTTCATATATTTGTAATTAGTTATATGTTAATAATGAAAACTAACACAATGCAAGGAAAACTACGAATATTCCTACTTGCAATCCTTTCTGTTGCCTGTATGAACACCATGTCAGCACAGAAATCTTTAATCAAAGCGCAAAAGCAGTATGAGCTTAAGGCATTTGATTTGGCTATTGAGAATGCTAAGAAAGCACTCGTTGATAAGCCTGACTGTGTGGATTGTCACAGTCTCATTGCAGAGTCTTTCCGCATGATGAACCAGAATGTAGACGCTGCTATCTGGTACAGAAAGATGGAGAAGATGTCTGATCTTCCTCAAGACTATGCATTTAATTACGGTCTATTGCTCAAGAGAATGGGGCAGTATGATAAAGCTAAGCGTTATTTTGTAGAGTATGCAAGCGTAGATCCTGAGAAAGCTAATCTCTTCTCAGAGAGTTGTGATCTTGCTAAGACAATGCTTTCTGCAGAAATTGATTTCGAACTGAACCTCTATAACGCAAGTTCTAAGGTTACAGACTTTGGAGCGACATGCTTTAAAGATAATATCGTATTCAGCTCATTCAGAAAAGACTTCAAAAGATCTCTCGATAAGGTAAACAAGAGCCAGATTCAAGATGATAAGACTCAATTATTTAAGGGTAACCAAGGAATTACAGGTACGGTCAATAACGTAGATTTCTTGTTACCGGATAATATGGAATCGTTTGATTTTGGACCTGTACATTATGCACAATCAGCACCTATTGCTGCTGTAACTAAGAATAACTTTAGAGACGGAGAACAGCAGATATTCACTAACGACCTTGAGTTAGCATTATATACTGCAAGTGTATTACCAGATGGTTCATTTAAGAACTTAGTACCATTTCCTTATAATGAGGTAGGTTATGCTACAGGTTTTGGAACTTTGAATCCTTCAGGAAAGATCATGTATTTCAGTTCTAACAGACCTGGAGGTCAAGGTGGATTTGATATATATGTATCCTATAACAAAGGTGGTAAATGGACTTACCCAGAGAATCTTGGAGATAAGGTCAATACTCCTGGTAATGAAGTGACGCCTTTCTTTGATGGTGAGCAGTTATACTTCTCATCAGATTATATGATGGGATTAGGAGGCTTAGATGTATTCACTACAAAAGCCAACAATGGCGCTTGGATGACACCATCTAATATGGGTAATGGCATCAATTCTCCAGAGGACGACTTCTATTTTACAAAACAAAATAACAAAGAAACATCGTACATCACTTCTAACCGATTAGGTGGAAGAGGAAGTTACGATATATATATAATCAATAAAGCAGCAGATAGCAAGCCTGAAGAGTTGCTTGCAGAAGTTGTTAGTTTCGAAGATGTAATGCCCGCTGAGATTAACCTGGAAGAAGATCTCATCGAAGATAGAGGCATGACAGCATCGACAAAAAGTGTCAAGTATGATGATAGCGTGGACAATGTCTCAGTAAGTACAAGAACTGATGCATCTAAGGCTAATATCAAGAAAAACACTTCTCCTACTTCACTCCAAGATAATGAGATATCTAAAGAATTTAAGAATGAAGATGGTGCATTAGACTTCAGTAAGATCCTACCTCCTAAAGCGGTAGATCTTAATGCAATGAACTCTAAGACAGTATCACTGGTAGGAGCCAAAAGAGTAGCTTATGGTGAAGTCATTAGGTCTAACAGCAATGTGTACTTCATCCAAGTTGCAGCATTATTTACATCACAAGCTAACATGAATACGTTCTCTGGATTGAACCATTTCGGTAGCTTGTACAAGTTCAGTCAGTCTAATGCCACTAAGGTGAAATTAGGTTACTTCTTAGATGAATATCAAGCTAAAGATATTCTGAGACAGGTTAAGTCAATGGGTTATAATGATGCATTCATCACTTATGAGCCATTGAACACCTCTAATATGGAACTGGTAGAATTATCAAGCCAATCTAATGATGTCACCTATGCAACGACAGGCGTAAGCTACAAAGTAAGATTAGCGTCTTACGAAGATCCTATCTGGTTCGATGTGAATAAAGTCAAAGGTATCGGCGTCATCGAGCAATGGACTAAAGGTGACTGGACGATTTTTGTATTGAGTGGTTATGCTTCTCAAAACGAAGCCGAAAGAGCAAAACAAAATGCGATCAACAAAGGCTACAAAGACGCTCAAGTTGTGATAGACAGAAACGGTATGTTAGAAAAGATAAACTAAAGGAATATAAAAACTATAGATTAGTTAATTGAGAGCTCTACAT
>CALLAG010000067.1 GCA_938002705.1 uncultured Saprospiraceae bacterium
AACTGGCTGATTTGGGAGATTATATTGTTCAAAGATTTCTCTTCATCGGACAATAGAGCATTGATGGCTTGTTGATTAAGAAGATTAAGATTAACGATTGCATTAGAGAAGTCAGGATCTTTGAGTTGGTCCTTGTAGTAACTGACAAGCGCTTTAGTATTTCTTGTCTGATCAGAGTCTAATAGTGCAAACTTGCCCTTAAGATCTAATTCTGGAATAATATCAATACGATCACCCTCTACGAGCAAGGTTTTGTTGAGATAGATAGTTAGAGGGTCCAGACCTGAGCTGTTACCATGGAAGAAGTTTTCAGATTCAGCCAAGATGCCTTTGAGCTCAGGCATACTGAGGTTTTTATGAGTATAGAACTGGTCAAATGCAGCTGCGGTAAGAGCTCCAGAGCTCCCAAGGCCATATCCAAGAGGGATTGTAGAGTTGAATACGAGGTTCTTTCGTATAGCGCTGTCTAATTTTTCTTTGTCATATCCCTCTATCGTCTTTAAATAGTCTAAAAACGGCCTTATTTGCTCCGCTGCGCCGTCTTCTGCCCATTGGCCACAATACATGTCACATGGCATAGAAAGGGCCATACCGCCATTTATAATGGTGTATTCGCCGAACAATAGAACCTTAGCAGAATAGGATTTAGATAAAAGCACTGGTGAACCTTATTTTTTAATAATCATTATATATTCAGTAAGATAACTATTCATTATTAATAGAGTTTGTTCTAAATTTGCAATTCAATTTTTATAAGGCATGAATATCGAAAAATCTTCTACAAAAACATATTGGTTATATTTTATTATCTCCATGATCGCTATGGTTGCTTTTTTGGTGTTACTACCTGAATGGTTCTGGGTGATGCTACCATTTGTAGGTACATCATTCGTATATGCTATGGATTGGACGTAGTCCTCAGATAGCACTACCTACGACATAGAGGCAATACTCAATATTGAGATCCGCCTATAATAAAGTTACGTATTGGATAATCTAAAAGAACTGCTGGAACGCTATGAGCGATCAGAGCAGTCTCAGTCCATATTACAGGGGCTTAATTCTGATAAGCCTTCTCGCATATTGTTATCAGGAATGATAGGCGCTCAGGATTGCTTTGTCTTATCGGCTATATTTAACAAGTCATCACACTCCCATCTCTATATCGCAAGCGACAAAGAAGAGGCAGCATATGTCCAGAATACTTTGGACAATATCGCAGATACGCAGCAGGTCTTGTTCTTTCCAGACTCATTTAAGCGAGCGGGTTCTTTTGAGGAGCTCGATAATAATAATGTGCTTATAAGGACGGAGGCGATTAACAAGATTAACTCAGAAGTACATACCAGGGAGATTGTAGTTACTTATCCAGAAGCTTTATTTGAGAAAGTTGTAGACCCTAAGTACCTCGATGAGCAGAGAATTGTCATCAAAAAGGACGAATCGCTTGATGTCGATACCATCATAGAGTTTCTTGTAGAGTATGGATTTGAAAGAACGGACTTTGTATATGAGCCGGGACAGTTTTCCATCAGAGGAGGTATCGTAGATATTTTTTCTTTTGGTAATGAATGGCCCTATAGAGTAGAACTATTTGATGATGAGGTAGAGAGCATTCGACTATTTAACCCGACGACACAGTTATCATTGAAGAATATCTCGATGGTATCTATTATCCCTAATATCAGTAACAAATTTACACAAGAACAAAAGATCTCCCTCTTTAATGTATTTAAGAGAGAAACATGCGTCTGGATTAAAGATACGGAGATGCTGCTGGAGAGATTTGTCGAGTGTGAGACCAAGGCTAAAGCATTTGCAAGACAGGTATCCAATGAAGACGATGCGATTCTCAAAAAATTATTAGACGAGAGGGCATTTATACTTCCTCAACAGATCATCGCAGAGATGGAGTCACTAGATATATTACTCCTAAAGTCAAGTGATAAAAACATCAAGGTAGAAAAGGAGATTAAATATAACTCGTCACCACAACCTACGTTTAATAAAAACTTCAAGCTACTATTAGAGAATCTTGAATCTAATGATAAGGCTAAAGTTCAGACTTACATATTTACAGAAAATAATAGGCAGATAGAGCGGTTCTATAGCATCTTCGAAGATCTCGGCGCCAAGGTAGAATTCCATCCAGTAGTAACGTCTATACATTCGGGCTTTATAGATAATGATCTGAAGTCTGCTGTATATACTGATCATCAGATATTTGCGAGATTCCATAGATATAAACTAAGAAAAGGATTCACTAAGGATCAGGCGATGAGTCTGAGAATGCTTAAGGAGCTTAAGCCAGGAGACTTTGTCACACACATAGATCACGGTATAGGAAAATATTCGGGCTTAGAGAAAATTACTATAGGAGAAAGATCGCAAGAGTCTATAAGACTTATTTATCTTAATAATGATGTACTGTATGTAGGTATTACTTCATTACATAAGATATCTAAATATTCTAGCAAAGAAGGACACTCTCCTAAGCTCAGTAAGATAGGCGGTGATGCATGGAAGAACCTCAAGAATAAGACTAAGAAAAAGATCCGTGATATCGCTAAGGATCTAATAAAATTATATGCTAAGCGAAAAGCATCTAAAGGACATGCATTCCCAGAGGATGGCTATCTGCAGAACGAATTAGAAGCATCATTTATATATGAAGATACGCCAGATCAGGAAGAGACGACAATAGCTGTCAAGCAGGATATGCAGAAAGAATACCCTATGGACAGGTTAGTGTGTGGTGATGTAGGATTCGGTAAGACAGAAATAGCAGTCAGAGCAGCATTCAAAGCCATCGTAGGTGGAAAGCAAGTTGCTATACTAGTCCCGACGACGATACTTGCACTGCAGCATTACAAGACATTCAAGGATAGATTAGGAGAGTTCGGGGTAGATTTAGATTATGTTAATAGATTCAAGACAGCGAAGCAAAAGAAGGAAATATTCCAAAAGTTAGAAGAAGGCAAACTCGACTTAGTTATAGGAACGCATTCGATATTAAATAAAAAAATAAAGTTCAAAGATCTCGGATTACTCGTTGTGGATGAAGAGCAGAAATTTGGAGTAGCTGCAAAAGAGAGATTAAGGAATATAAAAGTCAATGTCGATACACTGACACTGACGGCGACACCTATTCCGAGAACTCTGCAGTTCTCGCTGATGGGTGCCAGAGATCTATCTATCATCAGAACGGCACCGCCTAATAGACAACCGATACATACAGAACGTCGGGTGTTTAATATGGAATTAATTAAAGAGTCCATCTATTACGAGTTTACAAGAGGCGGACAAGTTTTCTTTGTACATAATAGGGTGAAGTCATTGTCAGAGATGGCAGGATTAATACAGAAGATGTGTCCTGATCTGGAAGTCGGTATGGCACATGGACAGATGGACTCTAAAGTTCTGGAGAAGACGCTTATGGAATTCATAGAAGGAAAGTATGATGTCCTTGTGTGCACTAATATAATAGAGACAGGCCTCGATATACCTAACGCTAATACGATGATTATTAATAATGCACATCACTTCGGTATGAGTGATCTGCATCAGCTGAGAGGAAGGGTAGGACGATCTAATAAGAAAGCCTACTGCTACCTATTCTCACCACCTATATCCACACTAACTTCTGATGCTCGTAAGCGGCTGAAGACATTGGAAGATTTTTCAGAACTAGGTAGTGGATTTCATATTGCCATGCGAGACTTGGATCTGCGAGGAGCAGGTAACTTACTGGGTGGAGAGCAGAGTGGCTTCATTACGGATATCGGATATGAGACATATCAGAAGATATTAGAAGAGACGATGCATGAGCTTAAGGAGAATGAGTTCAAAGAATTATTTAAAGACGATAAGGAGAAAAATAAAGATTACGTCTTTGAAGTAGAGATAGATACTGATATAGAAATGCTTATCCCAGATGAGTATATTAACCTCATACAAGAGAGGTTAAATATCTACACTGAGATGGGTAATGTCAATAATGATGAACAGTTAGATCAATTAAAGACAAAACTCAAAGACAAATTTGGTCCTATACCATTTCAGGTTGCAGAACTATTTAATGGAATAAGGCTGAGGTGGATATGTAAGCAGATGGGTATAGAGAGGCTATCACTGAAGGCCAATAAGCTGAGGTGTTACTTTGTGAGTAATGCACAATCGAGTTTTTACGAAACGAAATTATTCAATAATTTTCTGCAATATGTCTCCACGCAAGGACCAGAATTAGGATTGACATTAAAACAATCTCGAAAGAATCTCATTCTTGTAAAGGATAAAGTATATAACCTCAAGCAAAGCCGAAAACTTCTGGAGAGTATAAGATCAGAAATAGATAAAGTATGACCTTCGAGAACGATCAAGTGCCTATAAGTGAATTACCTCGTGTATCGGAGCTGATATTACAAGGACTAGAGAAAGGTTATCTAAGTGTGATGCTGTTGCGCTTATCTATTTTTTCAGCAGCTTTACTTTTAGCATTGGTTGGACTTTACATTTTTCAACCCATAGAAGGGCTGCCAGGTTTTGCATATGTTGCTTTACTACTCTTAGGCATCTTTTATATTGTATGGAGGTATATTGTTATTGTAAAAGGATTTGATAATAAAGCATATGCTCTGCGGGACAAAGATATTGTCTATAAGACAGGCTGGTTGTGGAAGTCTATGACAACGACGCCATTCGCTAGAGTGCAGCATATAAGTATAGAACAAGGACCTATAGAAAGAAAGTGGAACCTTGCCAGATTAAAACTATATACTGCTGGTGGTAGTACAAGTGACCTGAGTATTCCTGGATTAGAATATAATACAGCACAGGACCTCAAAGAGTTCATAGCACAAAAAACAAGACTAAGTGAGTCAGAAGAAGAGTAGTGATATCGATCTTCATGCACCACAGAGACAATCTTATGTTGCTATACTTATAATCATCTATAAGTTAACCCAAGCGACGATACGGCAGTCACTACCTGCTATTATAGTAATACTCATAGGAGGATCTATGAAGAAGGTCGGCGTCATTGCTATTTTTATAGTAGTGCTGGGAGTTGTACTAAGTATATACAGTATCATATCATTCTACAAGTATTATTTCTATATCAAAGATGATAAGCTCGTTGTCCATAAAGGCGTACTTAAGAAGACGGTGCTTGAGATACCGTTCGACAGAATACAATCTATCAATAATGAGCAGAATCTCATACATAGAATATTCTCTGTCATAAAGCTGAATGTAGATACAGCAGGCAGTGCCAAGGAGGAAGTACAGCTATATGCTATCAAGGAAGATGTAGCTGATCACCTCAGAGAATATATACTCAATAATAAAAAAGTAAGTGTAGAATCTAAGGAGATTATAGAAATAGAAACTAGTGACAAACAATCAGAAGAAAAAGAAAAAATTTTCAGACTGAGTGTATTACAACTACTTAAGGTGGGTATAACGGCTAATCACCTGAGGTCTTTTGGATTGATACTTTTCTTTTTCTTTTCTGTATCTGATGACTTAGAAGAGATAGGTCTTGATATATTATCTAAAGCAGAGGAGTATCTTCCTGTAGCCCAAGTAATCCTGCAGAGTGTATTCATGATATTTTTTCTTGGAGTTCTTTTTCTTGGAGTTTCATTTATAGTTTCTGTGGTCTCGACGATACTTAAATATTATGGCCTTACTATGTACAGGATAGGAGATGGCTTCATAATAGAATCAGGATTGCTCAATAGAAAACAACATGCTGCTAAGGATAGTAAGATTCAGATTTTATCTTGGTCACAAAACCTACTTGAGAGAGTAGCAGGTATATATACTGTAATCATGCAGCAGGCGTCAAGTGTAAGTGCCGGCAATATTAAAAACGCAAGAGCGGCAGGATTATCCTATAATGATGTAAGCAGCGTCAGTAGATATATTTTTGAAGAAAACTACAGCGAGCTTGCTTCGATCGATTGGAAGCCTATTAATAGTTATTATGCTTATAAATTAATAGTGAGATGGACATGGATATTGGTTATCCCTATTCTTGTTTCATTTTTGGATAACAATTACAAACCCTTATTATTTGTAGTTCCGATATACATTATAATTATATGGTCATGTATCTTAAGGTACAGAAAGAAGCAGTATGGTCTCTCTGATCATCTTATCGCGGTAAGAGGTGGTGCCTTCGGACATGAGCTATCATTGATGGAACTACATAAAGTGCAGAATATCAAAATTACTCAGACACCCTTCCAGAGAAGAAGAAAGTTATCAAGTATCTCGATACATACAGCATCTACAACTTTATATATACCAGAAATATATACCGAAGAATCATTAGCTCTAAAAGACTACTTATTATACAAAGTAGAAAGCAGTGATAAACCTTGGATGTAGGGTATAAAAAAACCCCGCTAAAATAAATTAACGGGGCGATAGAATATTTAAGGGTGTTAAAGTCAAGACAAACATAAATTTAATTTTATACAATCAAAAGCTTAAAGCACCTTTTGTGACAATTATTTTACACTTAATTGTGTTAAAATTGCACTCACAAATACTATTACCTTGAAATACCTCTTTGTACTCGGCTTATTATATCTTGCTTATAGAACATTTAGGCCTCAGAATACGCTCAATACTAATATAAAAGATGAAATACAGGAGAGTGATGAAGATGCATATACTGATTACGAAGAGATAGAATAGATCATGAAGCCAAGCATACCTAAAATAGCCGTAATAGCTAACGAGAAAAACTATGTCGTAGTAGCTAAACCACCAGGAATGCTATCACAGGTAGATCAGTCACTCGATGAGAATAATGTACAACAGATAGTAGAGGGTAGAAATAAGAAGAAATTACACTTACTTACTCGTCTGGATAGACCAGTAGGAGGTATATTAATTCTATCTAAGAAGAAGGATTTTACAATTCACTATACTTCTCTGCAAGATAAAGGCCTAGTTGCTAAAGAGTATCATGCCATAGTAGAGGGGCAGTGGCCAGAAGATTCTACAACATTAGAACATTACCTATATCATGACCAGAAGTATAAGAAAGCTAGAGTTATGGATAAGGAGAATAACGGATACAACAAGACCGTTCTTCACGTAAAATGCCTCAAAAAATTAGAAAATTATTCTGTACTATCTGTACTTATAGAACGAGGTAGATTTCATCAGATAAGAGCACAACTGGCTCATGCAGGATTTCCCGTCAAGGGGGATGTGAAGTATGGAGCTAGAAGAGGCAATAAAGATAGAAGCATACACCTGCATGCATCTAAGATTACTTTCTCTAATGAGAAAGGTGAGATATTAAATTATACTGTTGACTTACCGACCAGTGATAACCTCTGGTCCATAGCAGCAGAAAATATAAATAAAGACAATGGATAATTTCAAGCCAAAATTTACTGACGTCAATACTCTAGGAGAATTTGGACTTATAGAAAAGCTGACTAAAGACACAATAAAGTATAATACGTCAACAATCAAAGGGATAGGCGATGACGCTGCAGTCGTTAATTACGGAGACGCATATCTGGTAATGTCTACTGACTTACTAATAGAAGGCATACACTTTGACCTTATGTATATGCCTCTGAAGCACTTAGGTTATAAAGCAGTAATCGTTAATCTATCAGATATCTATGCTATGAATGCTGTACCGACACAGATTACATTCTCTATAGCAATATCAAGTAAGTTCTCTGTAGAGGCACTAGAGGAACTATACATGGGTATACATGAGGCATGTCGTATGTATAACGTAGATCTTATAGGAGGTGATACAACATCCTCTACTAAGGGCTTATCTATAAGTGTGACTGCGATGGGACAAGTCAAAAAAGAGAAGATTACTTATAGATCTGGCGCTAAAGTCGGTGATATATTATGTGTGACGGGAGATCTTGGTGCTGCATATCTTGGCCTTCAGATATTAGAGAGAGAGAAGCAACTATATGTCTCTAACCCGGGTATCAAACCAGATCTCGAGGATCAGAAGTATCTACTAGAAAGACAACTGAAGCCAGAAGCAAGAAAGGATAGCATAATGTACTTCGCTAAGCAAGGCATCATCCCTACTGCTATGATAGATGTCTCTGATGGTCTCGCTTCTGATCTCATGCACATATGTAAAGCCTCTGACGTAGGAGCCTACATAGAAGAAGCTAAGATTCCTATTAAGGACGAAGCGCAGCTTATGGCTATTAAGTTCAGGCTTGATCCTGCTACTACTGCATTGAATGGTGGAGAGGACTACGAACTTTTATTTACAATAGATGAGTCCGACTTAGAGAAAATTAAACATATGCCAGATGTCTATATCATAGGAGAAATCACTGATAGAAAGGATGGCCTTAAGCTGCATACATCAGGTGGCAATATCCATAAATTAAAAGCTCAAGGCTGGAATCATTTTGATGATGAGACTACTGGTCAGAATTAGGATTAAATCTTAAGAACTTAATCAAGCGACCTATCTTTAAGTGCTTCATTTCGTAGTAAGTTTTGATATCTAAATCAGGATGAGGTAGTGTCTCTTCAGAATAGATATCAAAGAAGTCATCTATAAGCGGAATTTTTAATTCTGATAGGACCTCTCTTGTATGATCATAGAATTCAGGTGAGTCCGTCTTTACGTGTATAAGTCCATCGGGCTTGAGTATCTTTTTGTAGCTATCTATGAATGAAGGAGAAGTCATCCTTCGGTTATATTTACTCTCCTTAAGGAATGGATCAGGAAAAGTTATCCATATCTCAGATACTTCATTCTCATCAAAATATTGAGCAAGGAATTCTATTTTACATCTTAAGAAAGCAACATTGGACAGTTGTTTTTCTTGAGCAACAGTAGAGCCTTTCCATATTCTGGCACCTTTGACATCTACACCTATAAAGTTTCTGTCAGGATAGCGTTCTGCTAGGGCTATGGTATAATCCCCTTTACCACATGCTAATTCTACAGTGATAGGATTTTGATTTTTAAAGTATTTGGCTAACCATTGCCCATTCATAGGACTTAGAATCCCATTGTGACCGGATAATATGGGGCTGTTAATTTCTGTACCTTCGTAAACATTAGAAAATGTTAATAATTCTGTAAACTTCAGTAGTTTATTCCTTCTTGTCATCGCTATTTCTCACCTTTAGTACGGTAGTGATGATAATTAATCAATCTCTATTCCGTTAAGTTATAATACCAAAGATTAAAAAATTAATTTCGAGTTCATAAATCTAAGTCCTTTGAAAAATCTTCTACTTTTTTTACTTCTCGCTTTTACGATACCATTGATGTCACAACATAAGGTAGGCGTACGTGCAGGTATGAATTACGGTAAGTTTTCTGGCCCATTAGAGGAAGGCGAAGACTATGGAGTCGCTAATGGTTTCCATTTTGGAATTAACTATACGTACCTATTTAATGATATCGTAAGCTTCAGAGGAGAGCTGCTCTATATACAGAGAGGTACGAAGCAGACTTTCTCAGATTCTACGGGTAGTGTATATTATATAATTAATGCTATCGAGCGTTCTGATAATTTAGTAGCATTTGGAAGTATAGATTATCAGCTGGAAGTATCTAACGCTTACTTATCTATCCCGATAACGACTCACTTCAGACTAAATAAAAAATTTGAAGCTTATGCGGGTATGTCAGTGGAGTTCTTGATAGGACCATCAGGAAAAGGACTTGTTGATTTCGAAAATGAAGAATTCTTTTTTAGGCAATCTTTAGATCATAGTTATGGGTCTGATACTGCAGGATTTGCTAATCCAAGAATACCTGACAGGGTATCTATCCAAGTAGATGGTGAAGATTTAACTATGCCCAAGTTTGTAGGTGCCTATTATAATTTTACTGAAGATCAAGTAACTGGTCAGCGGTTTAAGCGAGTAGACGCTAAGCTCATATTGGGGCTTAATTATTTTATCAATCCTGGCTTCTATATAGGAGCAAGAACAGAGTATGGCCTCACAGATATTACTAATAATAATATGGATTATAGCCTAAGAGAATTAGATTCTGATCGTAACTTCATCCTCAGAGATGATGTAGATCATTCTCTTAGTTTGAATCTGTCTTTTGGATTTAGATTCTAAAAACTAAATTTCGGTGAGTGAGAAAGGATAGAATTTTTCTATTCTTCTACCATCTTATCAGCGTTCTCAGCTATTTGTAGTTTTTCTATGATCTCATCTATCTGACCATCCATAACTTTATCTAAGCTATATAGAGTGAGGTTGATTCTATGGTCAGTCATCCTATTCTGTGGGAAGTTATAAGTTCTGATCTTATCAGACCTATCACCACTACCTACAAGAGACTTCCTTTTCTGCTTCTGCTCAGCGTAGACTTTTTCTTGCTGTGCTTCTTGTATCCTCTGATAGAGTTTCTGCATAGCGATCTCCCTATTCTTATGTTGTGATCGCGAGTCTGTACTTTCTGATACGATACCAGTAGGTAGGTGTGTGAATCTTACACCAGACTCTGTTTTGTTAACGTGTTGCCCACCTGCTCCACTGGCTCTGAATGTGTCAACCTTGAGATCATCTTTTCTTATATCGATGTCATCTACTTCGTACTTAGGCATGACGACGACAGTAGCGGCTGATGTATGCACACGACCCTGAGACTCTGTCTTAGGTACACGCTGTACTCTATGTGCTCCTGACTCAAATTTTAACTTACCATAAGCGTCATTACCGAATACTTCTAAGGTTATCTTATTATATCCGCCTACAGAACCTTCATTGATAGATACGGTCTCTACTTTATATCCATTGTTCTCAAAGTACTTAGTATACATTCTATAGAGATCACCTACGAATAGGCTTGCCTCATCACCTCCAGTACCTGAGCGTATCTCGAATAGTACATCGAGCTCATCAGTGGGATCTTTAGGTATAAGTAGGATGTGGAGCTTTTCTTCTAGCTCTTCTAGCTGAGGTTTAAGTACATTAAGCTCTTCTTTGGCCATCTCCTGCATGTCAGGATCTTTGTCTGAGAGCATAGACTCAGCACTCTCGATACCCTCTTTGACTTTTTTATAATTTTTGAATTCTTCTACTATAATAGAAAGTCCTTTATACTCTTTGTTGAGCTTAGAGAAGGCTTTCATATCACTGACGATCTGTGGGTCAGAAAGTCGTTCTTCTATAGTATAGAAGTGATTCTGGATAGATTCGAGTTTGTCAATCATTGAGGACACAGATAGGAGATATTAATCGGTCAGGACACCGAGGTATGAGAAATTTAAGAAGTAGGTACTTGTTGCTGAGCTAAAGGTTGATCTTATTCTTGATCGTTTGGATAAAGTCAGTAGGGACAGTAAATCGAGACACGTGACTTTTGATAAATTCTCTGCTTTTCTTCTCTTGATTAAAAATCTGATGACATTGAGGGTTGGTATCGACTTGATTAAGCAGCTCTGAAGATTCTTTCTCGTTTAACGCATTATCAAAGTAAAGATTCACTTTGTTTTCTATCTGCTGAACAGTGTAAGGATTTTCCATTTTCACTTTGTTTTTATAAAAAAACTACGACAATTAAAAAATTTCTCTTAATACTATGGACTACAATTTATTCTAAACTAAAAATAATATTTATTCTTCTTCTTCAGATTTTTTTGCCACTTTTTTGCTCTTGCCTCTCTTGTCTTCATATCCCATGACGGTGGCATAAGATTTAAGTTTTTCTTTGAGCATATTACGGGCTCTGAATAATCGAGATCTTACGGTACCTATAGGCACATCTACGATTTTAGCAATTTCTTCATATGTGAAGCCTTCTACGTCACATAATAAAACGACGGTTCTGAAATCAATGGGCAAAGAATTAATGGCATTAGTTACCTCATCTCCCATCATATTACCGAACAACTCTTCTCTGAGATCTAAGTAACCAGCTATCTTGGAGTCATCGCTATCATGATAATTAACGATGTCTTCGAAGTCTACTCTTGTTGGTTGCTTACTACGCTTACGATAGTGATTAATGTAGGCGTTTTTCAAGATTTTAAACAACCATGCTTTCGCATTAGTTCCCGAAATATATTTATCTATGAATCGATGCGCCTTCATATAGGTCTCTTGGACCAAGTCATTAGCATCATCATCATCATAGGTAAGGTGAAATGCGAATGTTTTCAGTGCATCGATGTGAGGAAGGAGTTCCTTTTCGAATATAGAATGATCTTTTTCCAATGACTTAAATAAAATTTATAAATAAGGGGCAAGACGTCTTCTGGACGTCTATATTCGAGTCAAACATACAAATTTATACACAACAACTTATTAGATATGGCAGTGTAAGCTATTAGACTACGGATTTATAATATCAAAGGACTTTAATGATAGACTGATCTGTCGTCACAAAAACATGATCTTCTTCTATAGGAGAGACATTATAGGTCCCTGTAAATGCACCAAAAGCAGGAAAAATGACCTTATTATGTGTAAAATGAAAGCAGGGTAGCCTTAATCGCTGTAGGCCTTTGCCATTCATAATAATAGAGGGGTGGATGTGGCCACACATATTGTAATATCCATCATGGTCCTCAGGCTTATGGGTGAATATGAAAGGTCCGGCACTATAAGTGCTGTGGGTGGTCAGGTTAGGTGATATGTAGTTGTCAGCAGACAATATATCATGATTACCAAGGACAAGATGGAAGTACAATTCTGGAAAATGCCCGATAAACTCGATGAATGCTGGCCATTGGTCATTGTAATCACTATGAAATAGATCTCCCAATATGATGATCTCCTGGACATCGTGATTAAGCAATAAGTAAGAGAATCTATCAAAATTGTCTTTTTCAGCGGCTTTTGGTAGAGCGATACCTGCTTTGCGGAAGTGAGTGATCTTCCCTAAGTGGAGATCTGCAAGGATAAGCGTACTTTTCTTCTCCCATATAAGGGCCTTTTCTCTCAGTAATGTGAGCTCTTCTCCCTGCTGCTTATGTATGATATGATCCATAATCTGAGCTGCGAATCTAAGCCATAGTATGGGAAAATCTGTTATTTTGTACACATAAGCTTGATTTGATAGGTGTATAATTTTTATTTTCGCAGTCTAACAAATATCATCAGATTATGGGACGTGCATTTGAATATAGAAAAGCAACCAAATTTGCCAGATGGGATAAGATGGCTAAGCAATTCTCCAAAGCGAGTAAGCATATTACTATAGCTGTAAAAGCCAGTGGTCCTGATCCTGATACTAATATCCTACTAAGAAGAGCGATACAGAATGCCAAAGCTGTCCAGATGCCGAAGGACAGAATCGAAAGTGCCATCAAGAAAGCCTCTGATAAGGATACGAGTAACTATGATGAAGTTACATTCGAAGGGATGGCACCTCATGGTGTCGCAGTAGTCGTAGAAGCCACAACAGATAATAACCAGAGAACTGTAGCCAATGTAAGATCCTACTTCAGAAAGAAGGGTGGCTCACTTGGGACGCAAGGGATGCATGATTTCTTATTTGATCGTAAAGGCGTCTTCTATATCCTCAAAGAACATATCGCAGATTCTGAGGAAGCAGAACTAGAGCTAATAGATTACGGATTAGAGATGATAGAGGAAGATGTCGTCGATGAGAAAGACATGTACAAGATATACGTTAGCTTCGAGGATTTCGGAAAAATGCAAAGTGCATTAGAAGAGAAAGATATGAAAGTAGAAAAATCGGAACTCGAAAGAATACCGACTATAACTAAAGAACTATCTGATGAGCAAGTCGACGAAGTCTTAGACCTCGTAGATATGATGGAACAAGACGATGACGTAAGTAGTGTGTTTGTTAATCTAGCTTAGGTTGTTTTTATAAATAAAAAAAAGCCATTGATATCTCTACCAATGGCTCCGTGTATATATTTATAGATCTTATTCTCCTACAGTTGCTTTCTCAGTCTTGCAACAGGGATACTTAATTGTTCTCTGTATTTAGCGACGGTTCTTCTTGCAATGTTGTAACCTTTTTCTCTTAATGATTCTTTTAATTTCTCATCAGATTCTGGCTTCTTTTTGTTTTCGTTAGTGACGATATCTTTGAGGATATTCTTCACTTCCAGTGTAGATACTTCTTTGCCATCTTGAGTTGTGATAGACTCAGAAAAGAAAGACTTTAACCTTTTTGTTCCGAACTCTGTCTGCACGAACTTACTGTTAGCAACTCTTGATATTGTAGATATGTCTAATCCTGTGATCTCTGAGATATCCTTAAGTATCATAGGTCTTATAGTTCTCTCATCACCAGTCGTGAAGTAAGAATACTGGAATTGCATAATGGCGTACATAGTATTATGCAGCGTCTCTTGTCTCTGCTTGATAGCATCGATGAACCACTTTGCACTGTCTATTTTCTGCTTGATGAACATGACCGCTTCTTTCTCTTTTCTCTCTGCACGTCTTCCCTTCGTTGTGTCTTGATATGTCTTAAGCATATCGAGATAGTGGTCGTTGATTCTGAGATCAGGAGCATTCTTACTATTTAGCGTAAGCTCTAATTCTCCGTCTCTATTATTGATAAGAAAATCTGGAACGATATATTGATTACCCTGCATAGATGCATGAGAAAACCCACTAGCTGGTTTCGGGTTAAGTTTAAGTATTTCTTCTATCGCATCTTTGAGTTCTGACTCTGATAAGAAGAGGTTCTTCTGTAATTTTTGGTAATGCTTTTTAGTAAATTGGTCGAAGTGATTTTCTAATATTTTATAAGCGACATTTTTAGACTTCTTATTGAGACCAGGTTCTTTATCTATCTTATCAAGGATCTGAAGTATCAGACATTCTTGCAGATTTCTTGCGCCTATACCTGATGGTTCGAATCTCTGTACATGTCCTAAGACATGTGTGATTTCTTGCTCAGTGGCTTCTATGTTTTGTGTAAATAAGAGATCATCTATAATAGCGATAGGTTCTCTTCTGAGATAACCATCTATATCTATACTACCTATGATCTGCTCTGCGATAGCTATTTCTTTATCTGACTTAAGATTAAGCATCCCTATCTGCTTCTCCAAGTGATCGTGGAACGAATGCTCTAATGCGATAGGTATTGTCTTTTCCTCTACGTCTTGTATGGATTCGCTTTTGACCTTGTAACTTGTAGGATCATCTTCAATATACTCTGTGATGTAATCATCTAATTCAAAATCATCTGAAGCTTGCTCGTCTTCTCCCTCGTTCTTTCCATCTTCTCCGTTATCAAGATCATAGACTTCTGATGTATCTGTATCATCACTCTCATCTAGAGCGGGATTAGTTTCTAACTCTTCCTGGATTCTTTGATCAAGGGTTGCAGTGGGGATTTGCAATAACTTCATGAGCTGAATCTGTTGAGGAGACAGCTTTTGATTCATTTTTTGACTTAGATTTTGTCGAAGCATCTTTGAGTTATTATTTATATTAACAATGAATAAGGTTACTGCGTTCAGTCTTGAGATAATTAATTGTAATACTGTAAATACAATAACGATGCCAAATATTAAAAATATTACTAACATATAATAATCTATAGTTCAATTATTAATACATTAGTGTAAATTATAATATATAAAATATGATTAAGGAGAGATTAGCGCTTTTGAGGGGGTATATGAAGAGTAATGGCATCGATGCTTGTATAATCCCATCATCGGATCCACATCAGTCGGAATATGTGGCAACACACTGGGAGAGTAGGGAGTGGATATCAGGATTTACTGGGTCTTCTGGTCTAGTGATAGTGACAGAATCTGAGGCCGGACTATGGACAGACTCCAGATATTTTATCCAAGCTGAGGACCAACTTAAGGATACTGGCATAGAGTTACATAAAGTTATAAAAAGGTCAGAGCCGGTACATCTGTACTGGTTACGAGATAATCTTGCCAAGGGAAGCAGAGTAGCAATAGATGGCACGCTATTCTCTAAGTCTCAGTATGATAGAATTCTGAAAATATTAAAGGAGAATGATATCGAAGTTACCGTCTCAGGAGACCTATTCTTAAGTATATGGAAGGATAGACCAGACTTGCCCGTAGCTAAAGTCTTCAGTCATGATATAGAATATGCTGGAATATCAAGAGCCGAAAAAATAACTGAAGTAAAGGCGGAAATGGAGAGTAATAATGCTGAGTATATGCTTGTGAGCACTCTGGATGACATTGCTTGGTTACTCAATATTAGAGGCTCGGATATACGTCTTAATCCCGTCGTTATTTCGTATTTATTGATAGGCTTAGATAAGTCTTATTTATTTATAAATAAAGAAAAATTAGACTCAGAGATCACAGCACAATTAGAATCTGATAATGTGTACATCAAGCCATATAGCGCTATATCTCAAGCACTTTCTCAGTTAGATGATAGTTCTACTATACTTCTAAGCAAGAATACTACGAGTGTAGCGATGTACCAGAAAGTAACAGGTATCATCAAGCATGATAAGAAGTCCATCATCTCTCATCTCAAAGGAATAAAAAATCCTACAGAATGCGATAACTATAGACGTTGTATGGTCCGTGATGGTGTGGCATTGACACATGCATTTATGTGGTTAGAGGCAGAACTGCAGCAGAGAGGCGTTCCTGAATATGAATTTGCTGATGTCATAGCTAATTGCAGAAGTAAGCAGGCTCATTATCATGACGAAAGCTTTGATGCAATAGTAGGCTATAAGGGTAACGGAGCTATAGTGCACTATCGAGCGACAGAAGAAGAGTCCAGTACTATCCTAAATCAAGGGGCATTACTTGTAGATTCTGGCGGTCAGTATCTTGACGGGACTACAGATATCACCCGTACCATCAGCTTAGATGAGCCATCGGAAGATTTTAAGCAAGCTTACACTAATGTCTTGAAAGGAATGATAGCGCTGACCATGTCGAGATTTCCTGATGGCACAACAGGAGCACAACTGGATGTCCTCGCAAGACAGCATCTATGGTCATCTGGTATGAACTACCTACATGGTACTGGTCAGGGGGTAGGATTTTTTCTTAATGTTCATGAGGGTCCACAAGGTTTTTCTACTGGCGCCACTGCACAAGCTCAGACGGCTATACAGCCAGGGATGGTGACATCTAATGAGCCAGGTTATTATCTAGAGGACCATTATGGTATAAGAATAGAGAATCTTATCCTATGTGTAGAATCGGAGTATGAAAAATTCTATCAATTTGAGACAATCACCTACTTCCCCATAGAAATTAGATCTATAAACTACGAGATCATGACTAAAGCTGAGATAGGCTGGCTGAATGACTACCACGCCACAGTTCTTGATAAGTTAAGTCCTCATTTGGATGAGAATGCTCAAAAATGGTTAGTCGAGAAATGCAGAAGTATTTAGAGCATTCTAATATTTTCTGTTTCTTTGTCACTTAATTCTAAAATAGCAAATTATGTCTACAGGTAATCCAGAAGATTGGGGAAGAAAAGGATCAGCAATAGCTAAGTTCTTAATAGCTTTATTGTTGTTTTTCGTCCTACTTATATGGGTATATAAGAAAAACCAGCACGGCCTCGATTAGTATTAATCTAACTCTTATATTGAGAATTGGCTCATATTGACAAACTGTGCTACTCTTGCATCGATGTCAGCTTGCGTTAATGATTTCATCTTGCCTAGGCTGAATTCTTCTACACAGAAAGACGCCATAGCAGAACCATATATGATACCTGTCTTAAGGGTCTCATAGTTAAGTTCTCCTGCCTTAGCTAAGTATCCCATAAATCCTCCAGCAAATGTATCTCCAGCTCCAGTAGGATCTTTAACTACAGCAAGTGGCAATGCAGGTGCAAAGAACATCTTCCCTTCATGGAATAATATAGCGCCATGCTCCCCTTTCTTGATAATCAGATACTCAGGACCCATAGCATGGATCTTCTCAGCAGCATTGACTAATGAGTATTCTCCAGAAAGCTGTCGTGCTTCTTCATCATTGATAGTCAATATATTGACCTTGCTGATAGCGACCTTAAGTCTATCCATAGCGATATCCATCCAGAAGTTCATCGTATCCAGAGCAATGACCTTAGGATTATCTAGCTGCTCAGTGACTCTTATTTGAATATCTGGTGTCAGATTACCTAACATGACGAACTGACTATCCTTATAGCTTGCAGGTAACTCCGGATCAAAATCGTCTAATACATTAAGATCAGTAGCGAGTGTATCCCTCTGGTTCATATTCTCATGATACTTACCTGACCAGAAGAATGTCTTACCATCACCGACGATCTTAAGACCTTCCATACTTACACCACGATCTTCTAATTGCTTGATCTCATCAGTAGGAAAATCATTACC
>CALLAG010000068.1 GCA_938002705.1 uncultured Saprospiraceae bacterium
TGGCAGAAATCCGTAAGTGGCAAACAAGCTTATCATATCTCACTCATCGGCCAGAAGTTATTCGCTATGGCAGGGCTCTGGGATAAGTGGATATCACCTGATGGCTCAGAAATATATTCTTATACCGTAATCACCCTGGAACCCAATTCTCTCATGGCAGACATCCATGACCGTATGCCCGCTATTCTTACACCAGAACAGGAAGCACTGTGGTTATCAGATGACCTGAGTCCACAACAACTATTAGACGCTATCGGACCATATCCTGATAGCGAGATGACAGCTAAGAAGGTATCTAAACGAGTCAATAATGTACGTAATAACGATATCAGATTATTAGACGATGATAAAGAAGAACAGTTGAGTTTATTCTAAGGAGTAGTAGCTTAGAGTTCTTTATAATAGACTTGTGATAATTAGATATCATTGCTGTGTATAAATGGTAATAAGATTCTAATTAATAGACTTATTACTGTCAGGAATACATTAATGTTATCAAAGTGAAGTACAGTAAGCAGAGCCTTGTCGAGTCATAAAATATAAAAATGTCGAATATCTCACCTAAATAGTGGCGACTTAATCGATAATACGCTATATTGCCGCTCTAAATACTGATTATGCTAGGCAATAACCTAAAGTACTTAAGAAAGAAACATAAACTATCACAGCAAGAACTATCAGAGACATTGGATCTTCCGAGGACTACGCTGGGTGATTATGAGAGAGAGAAGACAGAACCTAATATTGCAATGCTCATCAAAATGGCTAAATATTTTGATGTTAATATAGATACATTAGTAGCACAAGACATAAGTCATAATGACTACGAGGTCATGAGAAATAAAGACTTACGTATACTCGCTATCAGTGTAGATAAAAATAACGATAGCAATATAGAATTAGTCGATACTAAAGCGGAAGCTGGATACTTAGATTCCTACCATAATCCGGAGTATATTATGGATCTCCCGAAAATTGCACTCCCTAATATTCCTAAAGGCACTTATAGAGCTTTTGAGATACAAGGAGACTCTATGCTACCTATAGAATCTGGCTCTGTTATTATCTGTTCTTATATAGAAAAGTTATCAGAAGTAAAAGATGACAAAACCTATATCATAGTCAGTAAAAGAGAGGGCATGGTATATAAGAGAGTAAGAGTAGACCCTGAAGGTAATCGCCTTATATTAATATCCGATAATACGCTGTACCTACCATACAAAATTGTATTCTCAGATATAGATGAGATCTGGCAATATCATGCTCACGTAAGCTTCTCAGATGATCTTCAGGATATGGAAAAAATGGAAGCACAGATTATAGATATACACAAAAAGGTCAATGATCTACACGATCGTCTAAATTAATATTAGTAAGTAATCTTAACCAAGTTAAGATCATAGTTTTTCTCACTAGGAATCAATATCGAGTTAGCACTTAATTGCATAGCATCACCGAATCGTAATTTCATATTCTGGTACTGTGTGCTTAGTAGGCTGTTACGAGCTATCCTGCCAGTAGGATCCATGAGATATTCGCTTACAGTGCTGTTCTTTTTTATATCATCATTATATATAAATCTGAGTCGCGAAGGTGTCTTCATAACATAGAATGAAGAATATACTGCATCGTCATCTTGAGAAAACTGCTTTTTATATAAGACCTTGGACCAATCGATAGACATCTCTGGATTTACATTTATAACAACAATATCTTCATTATAATAGTCTACCCATCCTCGTCGAGAGTATGAAGAACTAGCGTTACGAGAATATGTAGAATTATAAGGACTCCTTCTAGAGAAGTTTTTAGTTATCTCAGAGATAACTAAAGCACCACCATCATTCCTTAGTATGACTTCTTTGACTTCAAGATCATCAAAGACATGTTTTCTATTTCTCTTTTTTCCCTGAAGTAACTCTGCTCCTAGAGAAGAAGTATACGGTATATATTGCGGTGGCTCAGTGCCTAATAATTTATTGATATTCTTTTTAAAGAAATACATACCCTTGACTTCTTTGCCCTTTTTATCAGCATAAGTGCCACATACGATGACATTCAGATTTTGATTATCATATTTAAAGAAAACATTCCTCAAGATATGTCCTGTCAAGTCTATGTTAAAATTAAACTGAGTATTGTTACTGGGATTAAGAAGTACAAAATCAAGCCTATCTACATCAAAATTGCTGTTCTTAACTTGCATCAGTAGCCTACCATCATTAGTCACGACGATATTCTTAAAGTCTCTATAATCTTTGCCAGGAAAAAGAACAACCTGATGCCAGGTGATCGCTTTCTGCCGACAGTTATAAAGGATGAATCGAACTTGATTCTCATTATTAATCGTTGTCAGCAGAATCTTAGATTTATCTTCGGAGATACTGTGAGAGAATCTTCGTTTAATTTCTTTTTTATGAATCTTGGTCAATGTAGTGCTATCTATGAGCCTTACAACCTTATCATACTCTCTGAGCCTGAGGACGAGGGAGTCTTTCTCCAGATATCCATATATCATCTGGAAAGCTGTATCCTGACCTAATATGGCGTAGACATCTGCTTTTTTCTTTTCAAAGATAAACTCTGAAAACTGCGTATGTTCCATATCCTCATTATAGACATCTATCTCTTTACTGAAGCCCTTGTCACGATATATAAGTATCCTATCATCTATCTGGCCGAGTAACTCATATGAGAAGTAGTTACGTATACTCAGCTCATCAGAGATAGATACCTCTTGTGATGTAGCTACACCGCTGATAGCAGTAATAAGAATAGAGACAATTATGACGTTTTTGTACAGAGGCATTAGGTTTATTAAATCACTTCTTAGAAAAAAGTACTCGCTTCGTAGGAGCTTGGATAAAAATACATATACTTTTACTTTAAAATCAAGATAATATGTCAGCAAAGCGATTAATCGAATGTGTTCCTAACTTTAGCGAAGGCGCTAATACTAAAATCATCAAATCTATCACTGATGAGATAGAAACGGTCAAAGGTGTCAAGTTATTAGATGTAGACCCAGGAGTCGCGACTAACAGAACAGTAGTGACATTCGTAGGAGAACCAGACGACGTCATAGAAGCGGCATATTTAGCTATTAAGAAAGCTTCAGAACTCATAGATATGAGCCAGCATAAAGGAGAGCACCCACGTATGGGGGCCACTGATGTATGTCCGCTGATACCTATCTCTAACATTAGTATGGAAGAGACTGTCGCTTACGCTGAAAAATTAGCCAAGCGAGTAGGAGAAGATCTTAACATTCCCGTATATCTCTACGAATCAGCTGCCAAAAATAAAGAAAGAAAAAACCTCGCTAATATAAGAGCTGGCGAGTATGAAGGTTTCGGAACTAAAATAAAAGAAGCTCAGTGGAAGCCTGACTATGGCCCAGCAGAACAACACATCAAAGCTGGAACTACAGCCATAGGAGCAAGAGACTTCTTGATAGCCTATAATGTCAATCTTAATACAACTTCTGTAAGAAAGGCCAACTCTATAGCCTTCGATATAAGAGAGAAAGGCCGCGTCAAACGAGAAGGTCACCCTATCACAGGGACTATACTCAGAGATGCAGCGGGAGAGCCCCTCAGAGTGCCAGGTATGCTTAAGTCTGTCAAAGCCATAGGCTGGTATATAGACGAATATAAAGTCGCTCAGATATCTATGAATATTACAGATATCAAAGTGACAAGCCTACATGAAGCATTCGAAGCGACATGTACGAGTGCACAGAACAGAGGCATCAGAGTCACTGGCTCAGAACTTGTCGGACTTGTCCCCAAAAAGGTAATGATAGATGCTGGACAATACTTCCTCAGGAAGCAAGGCAAGTCAGTAGGTATCTCAGAATCAGAAATTATCCATATCGCAATCAAGTCCTTGGGCTTAGATGAGCTCGGACCATTCGATCCTAAGTCTAAGATTATAGAATACTTATTAGAGGATGAGAGTGATCGTCCGTTAGTCCATACTTCAGTCAGACAATTTGCTGATGAGACAGCATCAGAAAGCCCTGCACCTGGAGGTGGTAGCATAGCCGCATATTCTGGAGCGTTAGGTGCTGCACTCGGTACCATGGTCGCTAACTTATCATCTGTCAAGAGAGGATGGGATGACAAGTGGGAATACTTCTCAGACTATGCAGATCAGGGACAGCAACTTAAAGACGAACTT
The DNA here is from genome assembly GCA_938002705.1 of uncultured Saprospiraceae bacterium. Taxonomy (GTDB): domain Bacteria; phylum Bacteroidota; class Bacteroidia; order Chitinophagales; family Saprospiraceae; genus RFSX01. The sequence continues at coordinate 4,183 of CALLAG010000068.1, forward strand.
CTATTCTTAGTAGATGAAGACACACATGCATTCAATAATATCATAGATGCTATACGACTACCTAAAGCAACTGATGTAGAAAAGTCAGAAAGAAAAAAAGCGATAGAAGCTGCTACCAAAAATGCAATCGAAGTACCTCTAAGAGTAATGCGATCTGCCTATAATAATTATGAGTTACTTAAGGTCATGTGTGACAATGGTAACCCTGCCTCTATATCAGATGTCGGTGTCGGAGCTTTGTGTACGCATACCGCTATACATGGTGCCTATCTCAATGTCATCATCAACTGTAAAGATCTCAAAGATGATGACTATGTCAGTACCAAACTTGCTGATGCTGATGCTATATTATCAAAATCAGCGGCTATGCAAAAGGAACTATTAGCTCAAGTGGAAGCTGTTATCAAAAAGTAACGGCGACATATTTTGGATAATGGATTTGATATATTCGTAGACCGTATATCTGAAAATCAAAGAGAGATCACCTACTTACTGCATGATCAGTTTATGTCCTATCCTGGAGTACAGTGTAAGATTAGGTTTAAGATTCCATTCTACTACTATCGTAGCTGGCTATGCTATCTTAATCCTGTCAAAGGTGATAAAATAGAGTTGTGCTATATACATGGGCGTATCGTCACTGATAGTTCTGGAATCTTAGACGCTAAGGGTCGTAAGAAGATCTCAGGTGTCATGATTACAGATATCAAATCTATACCAATAGAAGCCGTACATGAGATATTCTCAGAGTCTATAATTATAGATAAAGAGCTTAAGGGGAAGTAAGCATTATATCCATTTTTCTTTTCATCTTGAGCTTGCCGAAAGATCTTCAGTAGCAATAGAGTGAGTTCTACTATTAACCTCTATTCTATCACGGCTGGAGATCTTTCGACTCATGCTTCGCTCAAGATGAAAAGGGCGATAGTGCTTGTCATCGTTATATATACACAGGTTAATAAATTGCTGAAGCTTGACCTATCTGAATTTGATGCTGAAAGAATCACACCTATCAGTCCTCTAGTGGAGACTTCTTAAAGCGGGAGAAATGGCTACAAACTATTAAGCCTTAAATATTAGGCAACACCCTCGGCCGCTTGAAGATAGGCACTGTAGAACAAGGCTCCCCATACATGATACTCTGTGCATAGCCTTTAAGTCGGCTCGTGAGTAATGCATACGCAATCGGAGGGACTGGCTTATTACTACAACCTTTGATGACGACTCTTTTCTCTTGGTAAGTTGTCAGGTCAAGACCTGCTACTACATTAGCATAATGATATTGTAGATATTCTGATTGTGTGCCTTGAAAAATAGTCTCTGCTATATCAGTAAGATATGATGCGACTAACATATATGCCCATACAGGTATGATGGCATCTGTAGAATTATATACTAAGACAATTTTATTATTATAAATCGACCAATCTATCTCTTTGAGTGCAGATCTGAAATCTTTTTCTTTTAATATGAGTTCTTTGAATAGGTATGGCTTGATGTCAAAAACGGCTATATCATTATGAGGATAGTAGTCCTCTAAGTTGATGACTTCGATGCCGCTGTTAGCGACTCGGTTAACTAATGGTCCACTTGTTATGTCTTTCAATGGTATAATTTTTTTTATAAAAAAGTACTACTGATTCGGTAGCCAAAAAGTTATATTTAAATGCTCAAGTGCTCTTACCATTCACACTAAAATACTGACCTTATTCCTCTTCCTTAAGACCTACTGTATTCTCTTCTATCTCAAACTCCTTAAGCTTTGGTAGTTCTGTAAGGTTTTTAAGACCGAAATGGTTCAAAAATTTCTCAGTAGTTCCATAAAGAAGTGGTCTTCCGGGGCCTTCATCACGCCCAGCGATCACTATTAGTTCTTTTTCTAATAATTTCTGGATGCTATAATCACAGTTGACACCTCTTATGCCTTCTATAGATGACTTAGCTACAGGCTGCTTATATGATATAATCGCTAATGTCTCCAGTGCTGACTTAGACAGTTTTCTCTTAGATTCTATTCTTAGATGCTGACTGAGTAATGGATAGTAAGCTCCCTTAGTCATAAACTGAAATCCATCAGCGATCTCAAGTACCTCGAATGAATGCTGAGGGTCACTGTACTTGACCTTAAGCTCTTCTATCGCTTCTACTATCTCTTCTTCCTTGAAGTTATTCTCAAAGTGAGTATTCAGCGTCAGCTTGAGTGTCTTAATAGAGATCGCTCTATCAGATGCAAAAATGAGACTTTCTATATATAGACTTAAACTTTCCACAATTATGATTAAATGAATAGAATGACTAATAAATTAAGCGCAATGATAAGCAGTATTAAAGGTATCCAAAAATGCTTTGTGAATATTTTTTCTTGGTCAGCGACTTCAGGAATCTTTTGTGGCGTAAGTACATATTCAAATTGGGTACTTTCTTTTTTGATATTGAATTCAATCAATTGATTCTCAATGTAAAAGTTGAAGCTCCGTGGCTCTTTCTGGCTGAATTCTATCATCGTGACATCACTATTAACAAAAAATATGAGGTGTCCAGAATCCTCTCCATGATACATATCTAATGCATATGGACGACCTGAAGGCGCATAATATTTCCAATTAAGTTGTGCCACGACCCTTGTTAAGCGACTGAAAGTGAGATAATTCTGCTATACATGATAGATATTAGTTAACTTGATAACAAGTTAATAGAAAAATACGAAATCTGTTGATAGAACTATTTTTGAAGTCCGAGGATATCAAAATTACGATAGTATACAGCTATTACTTTACACTGAGCCCTTAGATCAGTTCTACTCTCACAAGAATTGTCGTGGCAAGGTAATTTGCCTATAATCATTAATTATTTATCATTTTCGTCTCTTGTTCGTAATTTCATCGATTGGAATTAAAGATCAGTTAATAAGAAATCGTTTCTGTGCTTAGCTTATTTAGTAGAAATCTATTTATCAATGTTATCATACTTGCAGTTTTTGCAATAGCTCTGCATGTTAAGCTATTCGTTACGCCAGTTGTCACACCGGTAGACCTTCCACTACTTGATGCTGCAGATACACTTCTTAATTCCAATTCTTATGTACAATCGATCATAACAATAGTGCTTATCCTCACTCAAGCCTTACTTATCAGCCGCTATATTACGATACATAGGTTAAGTAGGGCCTTGAGTCTTATACCAGGAGCCGTATTCGTTCTGTTTACCTATTCTGTATTGGAGCCTGATAATTTTAATACGATCTTACTGGCTAATCTCTTTTTTGTACTTAGTATAGGTAGCTTATTTAAGATATACAAGAAATATCAACCTATCTCGGCTTTGTTTAATGCAGGCTTTTATCTCGGTGTTGCATCTTTGATTTACTTCCCGTATTTCATATTCTTGATAGCACTAGTTATTGGGCTATACAATCTCAGAAATTTTAATCTAAAGGAATTCCTGCAGATATTTTTCGGCTTGATGTCAGTGCTGTTTCTATCAGGGGTATTTGCATTCTATCAGGACAAGCTAGATATCTGGAAGGCCATATTTACAGAATCATTTTCTATTCCTGATTTTGATTTTAGCAATATCTACTTATGGATTAAGCCTATTCTTCTTATCGTAACAGTGCTCGTTATACTTTCAGTTAACAATACTCTCAGAAAGAAAAAGAAATATGATGCTATAAGAAAAATAGAGCTGACTTACTCACTCTGCCTACTTGGCCTCTTGAGCATATTCATGGTACAGGATATCAACTTACATCACCTTATGATAATGTCAGTACCTATATCGATACTCGGTGGTATGGTCTTAGAGCAAAAAGAATATTATTACGTAAAGGAATTTTTGTTTCTGTTGCTGATAGGTTTTTTTATTGCCACCTCATATGGTTTTATCGGATAGGGAAAATACCACAGCCCTATGTTGCACACCCAAATACATAAAATATAGGTCCAATATACAATATACCCTACTCAGTTACTCCAGACTCTGATATCATAGGCTCGTACCTTCTGTGCACCAATGTGCTGATCATGATAGAAAACAGGCAGTATAGCGTAAAAAATATAATACCCGGTGCCAGTGCAGAATAATTAATTGTATCTAATGCTAATGTATCCGTCTGTCGTTCCATAGCTCCTAACTGTGAGCTTACGAGACCGTGCAGTCCGATGTATGACATGAATATCGCTACGACAAAGACATCAGCCATACTCCATTTACCTAAGTGAAAAATCAAAACCTTCAGTGCTCGTATAGATCGAACTTTCTTAGCAAATAGATAAATATTAGTAGCTACCATCTTAGCTAATGGTAATATGATACTGAATAGCAATATAAGAACGCCTACTAACTTTAGGTCAGTGCCACGTCCTTCTAGTAAGGTCTGTGTGACATCTATAATGCTCTTACTCTGATAATACATGAATTGCTCGTCGAAGTGGACTGCCTCGCCTAGTAACATAAGATCTACCTGAGTCAGTCGAGCATCTAGGACAATCATAGGTAATGCTAAGCCTAAGGCCAGAAATAATGTCGCCGTTATAGTTGCTAATACGATAGACAATCTAAAGGATAACCACTTAGACAAAAGCAAACATAACAGCATAGCCAGAATCAATCCGATAAGACTATAGTTTTGCCATTTTTTCTTTTCGATCTGGATATCAGTTATTCTATCTATAAGGCCTGAGGACACTTCAGATACCGTCTCACCATCATACATATCGAGTATACTTTGCCGCTGATCTATAAGGTCTTTTTCTGTTTCGGCAGCAATCATATTACTTATCTGATCGGTGATCGCTTTCTGTATCTCAGGAGATTTTCTTTTGATCTCCTTAGTAAGTTCTCTAGCCAAGCCTGGGATCCTTGACTTAAAATCTATTTTCTCTATCTGCTTTTCTATCTTTCCTTTGAATAGGCCTGAAAGCAATTTTCCAATGCCTTTTTTTTCTCCACCAGTTTCTGCAGATAATATCTTCATGATCTCACCAGTAGAGAAGTAGTCCTCATGTAGCTCAGTAAGATAGTTCTCTAAGGTCTTCTGGATAGAATCAAAATCACTCTCCTTGAGCTTGAAGCTTCCAGCTTTAGATTCTAATATGCTGAAGATTTTTGTCTTCCATATATTGATATTAAATAATCCATATTTAATAAGATTCAGCTCTGCATAATCGTAGTTAAGGACATTCTCTTGCTGACTAGTCTTATAGAGATTATATCCAGACCAACTAGAGAATACAAGTAATGCAGAGATAATTATAGCAAGAACAAATTTCATAAATATTAAATAAGATTAAAGAGGAATACACTGTAGATGTATTAAATTGTATAATTGTTACACACTATCATCTAAATAAAACCTATTAAAGCATGGAAGATATAGAAAAATTAAAATATCCGATAGGGAAGCTTGTTATACCAGATCATATTCCGCCATCCGCAAGGTTAGAGCATATCAAGGCGATAGGCGACCTACCCAGTGCACTTAGGGGCATGACTGATGACTTATCTGATGAGCAGTTAGATACGCCGTATAGACCTGAGGGATGGACAGTAAGACAACTTGTGCACCATATTGCAGATAGCCATATTAATGCATTTACGAGGTTCAAACTAGGGCTGACAGAAGATGAGCCTACGATAAGACCCTATAATCAAGATGCATGGTGTAGCATGAGTGATGCTATTACCTTAGATCATCACTTATCGCTTGATATCATATCTGGCATACATGGACGATGGGTCAGAGTTCTTAATGATATGTCAGATGAAGATTATAACAAAAATGTCTTCCACCCAGAAATGGACAGAAGACTTAGCCTGGGACAATTACTCTGCCAGTATGGCTGGCACTCTGATCATCACTTAGCACATATCACTGGAGTATATGAGAGAAATAATTGGTCGTAGATCAGTCAGGTCTGTAGTCTGAGTAGCCTGCATCTTTCTTACGTGTAATCATATAAAAGATAACTAATCCTATTCCTCCTCCGATTAATGTACATGGGAAGATTATAACTTCTTCTATATTAATAATTTCGGACAACAAGACTCCTAATAGGAACCCGAGACCTGCTCCTGTAAGAAGGAGCCCCAACTTAAGTGAAGAATCCCGCTGATCTAATTTTTTTTCTGTAAATATATCTGCTGACTGACCACTCTCAATAAGCGCCATACGCTGCTGGTGCTTTGTCTTATATCTCATATATATGAATATGATGACAGACAAGAAAGTACCTATAATAGCAAAAAGTGGGACTAAAGATTCCATAAAATTCATAATATCTATTTTTTGGTGGTTAGACGACACAGGATACGAACTGGTTACAAAAAGTAGAAATATTTATATTATTCCAGATTCTCAATCTTGATTATTTCATTATACATCTAAACTAAATTCTACATCTTGTAACCGAAACCGATTAACTTACGTCTATTGGTAGACTATTACAAAATGATGCATTCTGATGATCAACTTATTACTATGATTCTTAATGGAGATGATTCTTCATTCAGGATTCTAATGGAGAAATATCAGAACTATATGTACTCAGTATGTCTGACTATACTAAAAACAAAAAACGAAGCTGAAGAAGCTACACAGGATACTTTCGTTAAGATCTATAGGTCCTTGGATAAGTACAATTCTGATTCTAAATTTAGTTCGTGGGCATACAAGATTGCTTATCGAACTTCATTAGACTATATTAGAAAAAGAAAGCCTACCGTTGATCTCGATGTTGTCGATTATGCAGATCATGGTGTAGCAGATTCTAGTGATCAAGAGATACAAAGTAAGGAAGTTTCCTTACAAATATTAAATGCAGTCAATCAATTGCCTGGTGATGAAGCAGGTCTGATAAGAATGTTCTACTTAGAAGAAATGAGTATCAAAGAACTGGTAGAAGCTTCTGGATTATCACTAAGCAATGTCAAAGTAAAGCTCTACAGAGCAAGAAAAAAATTAGCAGATGTAATAAGTACTCAATATCCAGAGATTGAATCTTATTTCGAAATAGCATAAATTTATATGATGGATAAGTCCTTAGAAAAAATATTCAGATACATAGACGGCGAGATGAACTCTGCTGAGATGGAGCTATTCCAAGTAGAACTGAAGTCTAATTCAGAATTAAATAAAATGTACTTATCTCAGCTCAATATCCATAGAGCTTTGTCTCAAGTTCCGACATCTACAGCGCCTGCTCATCTGGCTGATAATGTAATGTCTATGGTCACAAAGAAGAAATTCTCTACTGAAAAATTCAACTCTTTCTCTGGACTAAAAAATATAGCGATAGGTGCAGTAGCCTCCGTTGTAATAACTATTGCGCTGGGCTTCATTTTTTCTAATGAGACAGTGACAGGATATTCCATGGGTTCTGTAGGAAGATACTTAGATGGAATGCCAGATGTAGCTACTATGACTAATGGGCTCTACGCTTACTCTAAGTATATATGTATCTCGCTCATAGTTCCTTTACTTATCATACTTGATGGCTACTTACAAAAACGTAATGCAAAATCCTATTCTATTTCTGAAAATTAGAAGTATTGACATAAATCGCAAAAATAGTACGACTACGCTGTAGTCGTGCATGGATGTATCACATGGTTTCTAAAATAGTTAGATCGCTCTGCGATCTTCTTTTGTCCTCATTCGTCAGTCTAAATTGGAGTAAGAAAAACTACTCAGAATCCTTATCGAACTTCTGCCTTGCATACTCTTGCAGATCTATAACCTTATCAGATTCATCTACAATCTCTTGTCCGAGAAGTGTCTCGAATAGGTCTTCCATGGTTACGATACCGACTAATGTACCGAACTCATCACGTACGATGAATAGGTGTTGCTTTTCTTTGACTAACTTATTAAACAACTTAGGTAGTGGCATAACATCTTCTACAGTAATGATGTCCCTTTT
>CALLAG010000069.1 GCA_938002705.1 uncultured Saprospiraceae bacterium
GTAATAGCTCAAGTCTACTTGACTAAAACTTATGCCAGTGAAGGCAAAAAAGTAAATAAATGCCATTACATTTAACCTATTACTTAAGTTAACCAGTATTTGCTGCATGTTGCTATTCGTTCTGACCTCTATATTCATATCATATCTTGTTGTACCAGTGGTGTTATTGCTACTCATAGTTAATGTCTATTTCAGGGTGAAAATCGTGAAAAGTTACAATAAATTAAGAAATATCAATGTTGACTTCCAACCAGGGATGATATTGAACCCCGAAAAGGCCAAATCATTCTTCACGGCCAATTATCCAGATAAGGCAGATGAGCTCATTAGCTTTGTAGGACAATTGAGACGCTTATTTTTATATAGCTTTGCAGGGCTTATAATTATAGTCGTCATATTTTTAGTCACATACATGAATACACAGTAGAGCATAGTATTTATCTCTTAATTTTATGATCAAAGTCGCTTTATTCGGATATGGACACTTAGGGAAGATACATTCTAAGTGCCTTAAGCAGACATCCTTTAGTTTTATAGGATATCATGACCCTCATGTAGCTGTCCAGGAAGACGGAGATGTCATAAGCTATGAGGACGGAGATAGACTTATGGAAGAGTGTGACGCATGTATTATAGCGAGCACAACATCATCTCATACTGAATTAATCAAAAAAGCGATAAGCAAAGGCAAGCACTTCTTCGTAGAGAAGCCTATGACAAGTACTGCCATTGAGGCTATGGAAATAGATCAATTATTAAGTGATCATCCAGAACTTATATCGCAAGTCGGGTTCGTCGAGAGATATAATCCTGCTTACACATTTATCAAGCCATCTATACGAGAACCTCGATTTATAGAAGTGCATAGGTTAGCTGGTTTTTCTCCTCGGGGTAATGATGTATCGGTCGTATTAGACCTTATGATACATGATCTTGACTTAGTGCTCAGTATGGTGCCGAGTGAGGTCAAAGAGATAAAAGCTAATGGCCTTATGCTTGTCTCAGATTCTCTCGATATATGTAATGCAAGAATAGAATTTGAAAATAAATCTGTAGCTAATCTGACAGCGAGTCGCATGAGTCTCAAGCAGATGAGGAAGTTCAGAGTATTCCAGAAAGATGCATACTTAAGTTTGGATCTGGATGAGAAAAAAGCGCAAGTTGTAAGTCTCTCTGATGAGTCAGAAGACAATGCGATGAAAGTAAATTTTGGTGGGACAGACAAGTATATGTCTATATCTAATTCTAAGAAAATGGATGGCAATGCCATCGTAGATGAATTAAATGATTTCTATAATGCTATCAAGAATGGTCAGCAGCCTATGACGAATTGTAGGGCAGCTCTTAAGACAAGTATTGTCGCTGATAAGATCGAAAAAATAGCACTTGAATCTTCTATAATATGAAATTAAAAATATTGTTTATTACTGTGTGTGCACTGTCTTTTAGCGCCTGTTCTTTTTTTGATGGATTTGATGCTGATCCTATGTATTTTTCTTTTTCGGAGGATCCATCATTAGTTGTGTCTGCAGGTCAAGGAGAAGATACTCAGGGTATATTAGGCGTCTCAGTATATGCTGACGGATTCAATGTAGGTGTCTTTGATTTGCCAGCTGATGTTCCAGTTATAGATGAGGACGCAGAGACGGTTATAGATATCTTACCAGTCGTACGTAATAATGGGCAAGGTGATAATCCGATAGAGTATCCTTTCTATGAGTCTATAAGTTTCTCACGAGCATTTAATCCAGGAGAATCCTTTGCGGTGAGTCCAGAGTTTAAGTACAAGGATGGTCTTAATTTTTTATACTTAGAAGATTTTGAAGGACAACATCGGATAACGGAAGATATTGATGGCAGTGATACGGTCGTTATACAAAAGGTTAATGACCCACGGAGCGGGCAGTTTTCTGGAGCTATTACAACGTCAGAAGCTAATCCATTTTTTGAGAAGGCTACACTCAATACGTTCTCGTCTGCTGATATTAATAATACACTGGTCTACTTGGAATTAGATTATAAAAATGAAATTCCATTTAGGGTTGGAATAATAGGAATTGCAGGTAATCAAGCACAGCGAGTATATAAGATTCAGCTTAATAGTTCTGAAGACTGGAATAAGCTATATTTGGATCTTACCCCAGAGATATTAACTAATCAATACACAAGTTATAAGCTACTGATCTCTAACCTTCCTAATGATACGGATTATGGTACAGTACAGTTTGATAATATCAAACTGATCACTTTCTGATCAGCTTAGTATACATCATAATTAATGAATAATAGACGCCATAGGGAAGTGTTGTTCTATAGGCTACTGGACTGGTTGTCAGCGGCTTTGGCGTGGATATTGTTCTTTAGATATCGTAAGTCTGTAGAGCAATTACCTACGGATATGTCTTCATTATTTCAAGATGTCAAACTGTTAGTAGGCTTAATGATCGTGCCCTTAGCATGGTTGATTATCTACACCATGTTTGATAATTTTCAAGATATATATAGGCATTCAAGATTAGCTACTCTACGGCGTACATTCTTATTGAGTTTAGTAGGTGTTGTTGGCTTATTTTTTACAGTTTTAGTAGATGATAATACATACCAATATACCTCATTTGTCTATCCATTTCTTAGATTGTTTTGTTATCACTTTTTCATCACAGCTATTGTTAGGTTGATATATCTGACATGGGCTAAGCATCGTCTGAAGTCAGGATATGTGCAGTATAATACATTGCTTATAGGAAGTCATAGTAATGCATTAGAGTTGTATAATAATTTTCAGAAAAGAGATAATACTTATGGTCATTCTTTTGTAGGATATTTGTCCCTGGCTAATGGTGATGAAGATCATCTACAGTCCAGATTGCCCAACTTAGGAAATGTAGATAATATAATAGATGTTATAGAATCTAATCAAGTAGAAGACGTCATTATCGCTATAGAAACGACCGACCATAGTAAGATAAATACAATATTCAATAAGTTATATGAGCTTAGAGATAGTATTAACGTTAAGATAATACCTGACATGTATGATATTATGATAGGTGCTGTCAAGATGAATCATATATATGATGCTGGACTGATAGAAGTAGATCAAGAATTAATGCCTAAGTATGAGAGATTTGCTAAGCGATTTATGGATATTGTGCTGTCTGCTTTGGCTATAGTTATTTGTATACCACTCTATATATTTATAATTGTAAAAGTAAAATTATCGTCTCCTGGCCCTGTCTTTTTTAAGCAAGAAAGGGTAGGCCGATTGCATAAGACATTTGATATAATTAAGTTCAGATCTATGTACGTAGGATCTGAGAAAACGGGTCCACAATTAGCGACTGATTCTGATAGTCGTATCACGACATGGGGTAAGACAATGCGTAAATATCGCTTGGACGAATTACCACAATTCTTTAATGTACTTGTAGGTGATATGTCCTTAGTCGGCCCTCGGCCAGAGCGACAATTCTATATAGATCAGATAATGGATAAGAATCCCATCTACAGAAAGTTACTAAAAGTAAGACCTGGTATTACATCGTGGGGACAGGTCAAGTATGGCTATGCTTCTGATGTGTCAGAGATGGTAGAACGACTAAAGTATGATCTCATATACTTAGAGAATATGTCTATCATGATGGATGTAAAAATCCTAATCTATACAGTACTGATATTAATACAAGGAAGAGGTAAGTAATATGAATAATATAAGACGATATGGATTGATAGGTAAGAAATTACAACACAGTTTTTCTCCTACTTACTTTAAGAATAAGTTCGAAAGAGAGTCTATCATGGATGCAGAATATAGGATCTATGAGATGGATGATTTGTCCGAAGTTTTTGTACTTTTTGAGAATGGTGTGTCAGGGCTTAATGTTACTATCCCGTATAAGGAGATGGTCATTCCATTATTGGATAATCTCGATGGGGATGCATTACAAGTCAATGCCGTCAATACGATCAAGCGAGTAGGCGATAAGCTTATCGGTTATAATACTGATACCTATGGATTCAGAGAAAGTATAAGGCCTTATTTAGCTAATAACAGAGCGGAATATGCCTTAATATTGGGTACTGGTGGTGCAAGTAAAGCGGTACATTATGTGCTACAAGAATATGGAATAACTTGCCATTTTGTATCCAGATCAAGTGGTGATATTACCTATGAGAATCTCGATAATGAATATATAAAGGAGCATACAATTATTGTCAATACAACCCCATTAGGAATGTATCCTAATATTGACGAGAAGCCTTTAATTCCTTACAAGGGCATTACCCCTCAACATTTAATGATAGACCTCATATATAATCCTGAAAAAACATTATTTTTGAATAAAGGATTGCTTCATGGAGCAACTGTACTTAATGGATTAAAAATGCTTGAATTACAGGCTGAGAAATCTTGGCATATTTGGAATTCATAATAATACTAAATGGACATAGAACCCGCTAATCAATTAGACTTTAACAATACTGAGATTGCATTTGATCATAAGACCAATAAGGAACTTAAGAAGTCCAGATGGCTTTTCAGAATGATGAATAATAGAGCTCTTGTCAGTTTAGGTTCGTTAATGACTCCACTTGCATTAAAGCTCAAGTTGCCTCTGGTCAAGCCTGCCCTCAAAGCGACTATATTTGAACAGTTCGTAGGTGGTGAGAATCTTTTAGATACCCAGAAAGTAATAGATCATTTATACAGCTATAATACCTTAACTATATTAGATTACGGCGCAGAAGCTAAGTCTACACAAGAAGAGCTGGATAACGTGATGAAGGAGCTGGTTAAGGTCATAGAATTTGCTGCCAGTAATAGCTCGGTACCCGTTATGACTATCAAGATTACGGGGCTTTCAGATAATGCACTACTCGAAAAAATGCAAACGGATCAGCCACTGACAGAAGCAGAAGAAATCCGAAAACAACATCTATTAGAAAGAGTAGATACCATATGTAAGAGAGCTTATGATCTCAAAGTTGGTGTCATGATAGACGCAGAAGAGAGCTGGATGCAGGACTCCATAGATAGTGTTGTCGATGATATGATGGCAGAATACAATAAGACAGATGTCATCGTCTCTAATACTTTTCAGCTATATAGAAATGATAAGTTAGACTACCTCAAGTCATCCTATGATAAGGCGATGACGCATGGGTATAAGTTAGGAGCTAAGCTTGTAAGAGGTGCCTATATGGACAAGGAAAGAACCTATGCTGCTGATAATAATAAGCCAGATATAATCAATAAGACGATACAAGATACACATAAGATGTATAACGACGCCTTAGCATTCTGTGTCGATAACTATACGAATATATCATCAGTGTGTGCTACCCATAATGCTGAGAGTAATCTCTTACAAGCGAGACTTATAGAAGAGAAGGGTATCGCAAGAGATCATCGACATCTTAATTTCTGTCAGTTATATGGCATGAGTGATAATATCACTTTTAATATCTCACGAGCTGGATATAATGTAGCTAAATATGTGCCTTATGGACCTATAGATGATGTCATCCCATACCTTATAAGACGAGCTAAAGAGAATACCGCTGTGACAGGAGATATGAGCCGAGAGTTAAAGTTTATAAGCGAGGAGATAAAGCGCAGAGGCTTATAATATAAATCTACTCTTAATAGTCACCAATGCTTAGCATCACGAGTGTACATGCTTCTATAGACTCTATGCCAAGTGAGGTAATGTGAGGAATGAGATCATAATTCTCAGCCCCTGGATTAAATATCACTCTTTCAGGACTTACTTTTTCTATAATATCTAATAATTCCCCTTGATTCTCTTTAGATATGTATACTGTGATTGTGTCTATCTTTTCCCCCTCCGGTATTTCAGTGACGATTGGTACAGAGCCTATCTTGCCAGGTCTTCTTCCATAAGCAATAATATCATGTCCGTGTTTCTGCAGGTCCATGACAGCCTTATACGAGTATCTTACAGGATTAGTGGATGCTCCGATTACTAATGTTTTTTTGCTCATTTTTCTGTACCTTTAATTTATAGCTTTTCGTTGATTTTCTAACTCATCAATCCTTAGACATGTTCAAATGTTTTTCTTTATTTATAATATCATTATTACTCATAGTTAGTTGTAAGAATGATCAAGGTACTGCCTCTGATAGCCCTCTATAAGACGAGACTACATCTTATAATACAGATAAGCCTAATTACGACGAAGTATATAATAGATCAGATCTTAGTCCATTGCTTCAGAAATATACACCATTTACATTAACGACAGATGTGTCAGCATTATCAGGAACCGAGAAGAGCCTGATCAAGAAACTTATAGAAGCAGCAGAGATTATGGATGAGTGCTTCTGGTATGAAGCATATGGTGATAAGGATGCCTTACTATCATCTATCAAGGATGAAAATCTAAAAACATTCGCTCAGATCAATTATGGTCCATGGGATAGATTAGATGGTAATAAGCCGTTTATAGATGGTGTAGGAGCTAAAGCCCCCGGCTCTAATTATTATCCTAAGGATATGACGAAGCAAGAATTTGAGTCATGGGATCAGGTAGGTAAAGACAGCCTTTACACATTTATAAGAAGAAATCAGGAGGGACAACTGATCCAGGTACCTTATTATGAGCAATTCTCATCGCAAGTAAAGCGTGCAGCTGATCTGCTTAATCAAGCTGCCGACCTATCAGATAATAAAGCCCTCACCAAATACTTAAAATTAAGATCTATAGCTCTACAGAATGATAAGTACCAAAGTAGCGATATGGCTTGGTTAGATATGAAAGACAACCATATAGATGTCGTTATAGGACCTATAGAAACTTATGAGGATCAGTTGTATGGGTATAAAGCGGCACATGAGGCCTATGTATTAGTTAAGGATATGAAGTGGAGTGAGCGATTAGAGAAGTATGCACAGTTTCTGCCCTCATTACAGAGAGGATTACCCGTACCTGATAGATATAAAGCAGAAGAGCCAGGCAGGGACACTGAGCTTAATGCATATGATGTGATCTATTATTCTGGAGATTGTAATGCAGGCAGTAAGACAATAGCTATTAACCTACCTAACGATGAGCATGTACAATTAGCCAAAGGAACAAGGAGACTGCAACTTAAGAATGCAATGAAAGCCAAGTTTGAGAAAATTTTGATGCCTATATCTAAAAGCCTCATAAATCCTGCTCAGCAGAAGCATATCACCTTTGACGCTTTTTTTGCCAATACGATGTTCCATGAAGTAGCACATGGATTAGGTATTAAGAATACTATAGATGGTAAGGGCACAGTAAGAAAAGCACTAAAGGAACATGCATCTGCGATAGAAGAAGGCAAGGCAGATATGCTGGGTCTATATATGATAAAGCAGTTGCACAGTAGGGGAGAGTTAGAACATGATCTCATGGATTACTATGTAACATTTATGACCAGTATTTTTAGATCTGTAAGATTTGGCGCATCATCAGCACATGGTAAGGCCAATATGATAAGATTCAACTTCTTTGATGAGATGGGAGCTTTTGCCAGAGATCCTAAGACTGGATATTATAAGGTCGATGCAGCTAAGCTAGAAGCAGCTATGGAGGCACTATCTAATAAGATACTGACATTGCAAGGCGATGGAGATTATATAAAAGTCAGCGAACTGGTCTCTGGATATGGTGTTATCAAATCTGACTTGAAGTCGGACCTGAGCAAGTTAGCTGATGAGGGTATTCCTGTAGATGTCGTCTTTAATCAAGGAGTAGATATTCTCGGTATTTAATAAAAAAAGAAAATATATATCAAAGCTATAGGGGTACGCTTAGTTAATTCTGTCTTTATTATGAAGGGTGTTTACCTTCAAAAAACGATAGAATAATTAAGTGTTAAAGTTATACAAGCCTTCCATTTTGGAGGGCTTTTTTTATGCCCTATATCTATCATCAAATTATGTAGTCAATAAAAAAATGTAAAGTATTATACATTGGGATAGGGGTATAATGTATTCTATATGTCTTAGTTATAGTTAATGAGAATGAAACCGAAATTTAACGCATTAGATTAAATGATCTAATACTTATAATCAAGCAAAAGACTGTAGCCTTTGGCTATGGTCTTTTTTTGTACATAACCCAAGTCTGATTCCCAATCAGAAATCAATCTACAATTTGGAACATGCCTTTACGTGCCTAAGAGTCAAATTTTAATTTGACAGTCTCTTGACATTTGAATTTTGACAGTGTCGGATGGTTGTCACTTATAATTTAAAGTTGTCCCCATGGTACGATTATGCTGTCACAACTAATGTATTTAGAACAAATTGCAAGAATATTTATAAACCTTATTTATTGAGAAAATTTTAATGAGAATGTACAAACCAAATTTCGCTGGTGGGAACCAGTACAGAATATTGTCATTTATGGATAGTCCGCCTGCTGGCAGGACACTTTCCTGTTTAATGATATTTTCAATGTTTTTATTTTATTGCGGAGGTGCTTTGGCATCCCACATCGAGAATTGTGATTATGTAGAGTCAGATGCTCTTGAGAATAATACAGTACTTAATGAGGTTGTCGCTCCACCTAGCTGCTCATGCAGCGCTGGAGATTGGCATTGGGACAATAATATTACTGTTGACGCCAAAGGAGACGTGAGTTCTGATCATGGACCTATGACTGGTACTTACCAATCTAACACTAAGATCTGGATTAATTCAGGTTTTCCTTCTGAATTTAGCTCAGCAGTTACTATTAATGTATCTGATGCAGTTTCTTGGGATGGTTATAATAGTAGACCAAACTCTGGAGAACAACCAAATGAAAAATGGAAATTGGTTTTCCTTAAGAACGGAAAAGTCGTAGGTGAGACGCCTTACACCGGTGACGGTATAGATACGGGTGTGAAATCTGACTTCTGGAGAGGTTCTTTAGGAGGTGATATTACATTACCTAATGGTTTTGATGAAATCGTAATTTCTCATTGGGGTGACGATACATATGGTAATAATAAGGATTATGGTCCTAACTCTGTATATCCATCTTGTTTCTGTATATCTTATGGTTCTAATGTAGAACTACCACCTGTGGCAAGTTGTCCTTGTCCTAATTCTTACAATTGGGATGCAGATATACAATTAATAAATGGTTCTTACGAGTCGGGATGTAAAATGTTATGTGGTACTAAAGAGCAGACGCATCTTATTGACTTACCATCAATATTCCATAGTGGAATGATGGATATTGAAATTCCAGAATATGTTTCTGCGGATGGATATATAGGAAGAGCAAGTAAGAATCAAACAGCAGAAATTTGGAAAATAGAATTTTACAAGA
>CALLAG010000070.1 GCA_938002705.1 uncultured Saprospiraceae bacterium
TTCAGCCAAGAATGTAGTAGATAGAGGTATCCTTAAATTATATATGGAGGGAAGAATCGCCAAACTTTCAGGAAATCGTGTCTTTGTATCACTTTCATTATGGCTGATCTTTGTATTAATTATTAACTAAAAACATATTAATTATGAGATCAATAACTTCTAACAAACAATTCAACGAACTCGTGGAGGGTGGTAATCCATTCGTTTTAGATTTTTATGCCGACTGGTGTGGTCCATGCCAGACACTTCTTCCCACAGTAGAGAAGTTAGCGGATGAGTATAAAGAGAAAGTCAGCATATTCAAAGTCAACATTGATAAGCAAAGAGCTCTTGCGGAAAAATTTAACGTGAGGAGTATACCATCACTGTTTTTTCTCAAAGGAAATCAAGTCAAAAACAAACACAACGGATTAGCATCAGAAACGGAACTCCGTAAAAAGATAAAGTCACTTATATAACCCAATAAAATATTATAATAATGGCAACGGAAATCAAAATCAAAAATATACCAGAAGGGTACCAATCATTTATATCAAACGGAAGACACGCCATCATGGGTGATGAGCCTATCGCATCTAAAGGTACAGACTTAGGGTTCTCTCCCGTAGATCTGATCTTAGCAGGCATATCTATGTGTAAGGTAGCAACGATAAGGAATGTAGCTCGTAGAAAAGGATGGGAGATAGGTAATGTAGATGCACACTTATCACAAGTCGTCAAAAGAGGAAAAGGAGGAGCACTTTCTACTTCTGTAGACTCAAGTATCAGTATCGAAGGTGATATTACTGACGAGCAGCGTGAGCACCTCATCAAGGAGGCGGATAACTGCTATGTAACGAGGATGGTGAGGGGCGAATGGGCCTTCTCTGATTCTACGGAATTAGTTAATGAGGACTTAGTATTGGCTTCTTAATCTTGAAATGTGTATACCAAAAAAAGGAGTCTATGATTAATCATAGACTCCTTTTTTAATGCAAGAATTTATTATCTATTTTACTCTATAAATATCACTTTCTGAATTAGTTGATCCTGTCCACTATCTGCTTTTATGAGGTAGATACCTTCCTTACTTGCCTCCAGTATTGATTGAACGAATTGGCTATAGCTTTCGTACTTATCGATCGGCATAATTTCCTGACCTTTTATATCGGTAAGAGTAATTATTAAGCTATTCGTAGACTTCTGTATGCTTAATATGTTTTCATATAAGTCTCTTAAGTCCTTACTGTTGATATTATCGTCACCTAAGGTAAGATTAGCAGAGCTTGTTATACACGGTGTAATCTTAGCTTCGAATGCTGTGCCTTGTTCTACTTCAAATGGTGGATCTAACTCGATACTACCACCTGCTGTGAATAATATGGATTGTCCATTATTAAGAAGAGCATCAGATGTGATATCTAATTCTGCATGATAGGAATTCTGAGTGATAGTACTTATCACTAAATACTGTCCATCACAATCTGGTGGAGGTCCACAACCTTCGTCAGTGACGTTATTACAATTATTATCTATACCATCACATACTTCAGTACTGCCTGGATATACATTATTATTGGAGTCATCGCAGTCCGTATTATTACTGACATAGCCAGAAGGGGCAGAGCATTCTTGGACAGAAATATTAATATTCCCGTATCCATCATTGTCACTATCTATATAGTACGTGTTGAGTAATCCTTCATCTATATTATTGTTACAGTTATTATCTATACCGTCACATACTTCAGTATTGCCGGGATAGCTGAGTGGCTCAGTATCATCACAATCATTGCCACCTATGACTGATGCGTTACCATTCCATCCGCTAGCATCGATAGTACACTCTACATATCCATCACCATCATTATCGACTTCAGTAGGGGATAAGGTGCTTGTATTACAATTATTGATGATCCCATCACACAATTCTGGAGCATCAGGATAGACGCTAGCATTAGAGTCATCACAGTCTGTATTATTAGTTACATAGCCAGCTTGTGCTGCACATCCTGTTATAGAATTATTAGCGTCTCCATATCCATCATTATCGGTATCGGCGTAGTATATGTTAGTGCCGTTTTCGTCTATCATGCCATCGCAGTCGTTATCTATGCCATCACATACTTCAGTATTGTTGGGATAATTATCTTCTTCTGTATCATCACAGTCCTCACCTCCTATGACTCCGCTACTACCTTCCCATCCACTGGCAATTATGGTACACTCTACATATCCATCACCATCATTATCGACTTCATCAGAGGGTAATGTGGGGGTATTGCAGTTATTAATCAGGCCATCGCAGAGTTCTGCGGCTCCTGGGTATATCGTAGAGTTATTATCATTACAGTCATCGCTATTAGTCACATATCCTACAGGGATACTACAGTCATTTATTGTAACATTAGCATCACCGAATCCATCATTATCACCATCAGCATAGTACGTCAGGATAGTCGGATTAGAGAACAGATTATTACTTGTAAGAGAGCATGTGTTGTCATCACTAAATGTGGCTGTGACATTTACAAGAGCACCATTAGCAGGTAGATTGACCAATACAGATTGTGGACTGGATGTAATCGGGAAGCTTTGATTGAGTACATCTAATGTACCTGTAGTCGGGGCTGAAATGTATGATACTTCTATGATTCTATTGTAAGTATTAGAAGTGCCATCACAAGATTCTATACCTAAGTCTACGATATTATCTATGTTACATGGGACGGGTACCAGGTCTGCTTCCCATACTCCTCTACCAAAAGTTGCAGCTCTGATCTTGTCTTCAGATTCTATGATGTCTAACTCAAGTACAATGACATTAGGTAATCCTGTACCAAAGGGTTGCCATCCACTTGATGCATTATCTTGATAGAACACGCCATAATCTGTTCCTACATACAATGCATCGTTAGAGTTGGCATCATAGACTATCGTATTCATATCTATATTAGGTAGAGTCCCAGTTATATTAGTCCATGAAGTACCACCATCAGTAGTTTCATATATTTTTCTTGCAGATGTTATCCATACATGATCAGCATCTGCAGGGTCTATTTCTATCCATCTTATACTATTACCTGGGTCTGTAAGCAGTGTCCATGAGGTACCTCCATTTGTGCTTTTCCAGATGCTGCTATAGTTGGTTGTATATATGACATTACCATCTGAAGGTGCTACATCTATGTATTGCAGCTTACTATTGCCTGATGTAAGTGCCTGACCATAAGGATCACTCCATGCGTTACCGTCATTGACAGATTTCCATACTCTATCATAGCCTACGTATATTTTATTGGTATTGCTTTCGTCTATTTTTATAGGTGTAACCCATGCACCACTTGTACCAGATGTATTACTGTTAATCATAGAGCTGAAGGATCCACCACCATTAGTAGATCTAAAGAAATTGCCATATTGGTAACTGACAAATAGATTGTCCTTATCATTAGGGTCGATAGCATTATCCATTCCGTCACCTCCAAATTCGTGTATCCAATTACCATTTTTTAGTTGGTGGGTGCCATTATCTTGAGCACCTGCCATGATGATGTCTTCATCCGTCTCAGCATTAGACATTCTATAATACTGAGTGATGGCTAAGCCATCGTTGAGGACATCCCAGCTGCTAGCACCATTATCACTTCTCCATATACCTCCATCAGATCCTATGTATACATAGTCACCGTAGAATTGAGCATAGTGGTGATCCACATGGACATTATTAGGTCCATTGTTAGTTACTCTTACCCAAGTTAATCCTCCGTCCGTGGTTTTTTCTAGATGAACACCTCCGGCATACATAACGTCTGTATCATCTGGATCTACAGTAAATGACCAATCATACCATTGCTGACTTCCTAAGCTGGGTGCATGTGTAGGGATTATTTCTGTAAATGATGCACCATTATTAGTGCTTTTATATAATGCTTCGAAGTCATTAGAATTACTGCTGTCATCTTGAGAGGCTAATAAATAAACTTCTGTGGGACTGTCAGCACTGACACCTATGCATAGACGATCAAGATTACCACCACCAGGAAGGGTAGTCGTAGTCCAACTCACTCCATTATTAAAAGATTTGTAAAATGTAGCATTACTTGTTCCGCCGCAGTATGATGTAGAACTTGTTCCGTATATCGTATTGTAACTGCCTGGCTTAAATTCCATGTGCCTGACACAGCTTGTGTTAAGTGTATGGGTCCATGTACTTCCACCATCTGCAGATCTGAATACTCCAGAGGTCGTCGCTGCTATGATCGCATCACCATTAGTAGGATCTACGAGTATCCTATGTATAAGATAGAAATTTGGTAGGCCGTTTTGACCTGGCTGAAAATTAGTGTAACTCCAAGTTATCCCCCCATCTGTAGATTTCATAATACCGGTAGTAGGTGTATCATTATGGTCTCTATCACCTGTAGCGATATACATAATATTAGGATCTACGGGGTCAAATGCGATATCAGATACACCGATACTCTCAAGGTCGTCAGTCACTGTGTTCCAGGTTACGCCATCATCATAAGTATACCATAAGCCCCCGGCAGGTGTACCTACATATATGGTATCAGGATTGTCAGGATGTACATTGATGACATTAATCCTTCCTATGCCATTATTACCAGTCGGCTGATTAGTGGGTCCGAGAATAGTCCAAGGATTATTATTCTTATTAGGAGGAATAGATGACATATACTTCTCATATTCCTTAAGTGTGGTCTGTGCATTATAGAAGCCATTTTCATCTACACGTGTTTCCATAAGATATTCCCATCGCTTATATGGCTTATGGCCTGCGCCAGATGGGATCTCAGATGTCCCCCAGTATTCGTTAAAGTCTTTTTGTATTTCGTAAAAGCTAATATTGGGATCTCCCATTTTCTGCTCCCAAGATCTTTCTTGGGCTGAAGCATTAAGGAAGCCTATAAAAAGGAGTATCGATAGGGTATATTTCATATTTCGGTAAATAGAGGTGGTGTTATAATATATTAAATTATAAAAAACTACTCAATGGAAACATGAATGACTGGAAACTAAAGCTTGAAAGTACTGATATGGTTGTTATTATTTAATATTTAGACTGAATTAAGACATATTAGGCATATAATCTTCTGGATATTTCAGTTAGGGGCATAAAAAAAGCCGGTCCTAGTTTTCCCCCTACGAACCGGCCTGAAGAAGATCTTAACACATAAGAATTCCTCTCCAATACTCTGAACAATACTCATATAGCATATACCTTGCCAAAAGAGTATTAGGGGTGATAAATCTTTAGAAAGCTCTATTTTACTACGATTTTAATTCTATAGGAAGGCTTGATGCCTTAAAGGAAGGAAGAAGGGAAGCCAGTAATCCTATAAGAAATACCGATACAGTCACTATGATAAAGTCTGATAGCTTAAGCTGTACCGGATAGGCTTCTATCATCAGTCCCGCAGGCATACCTATTATGCCTAATTCTTTCTGAGCAAAATACAATGACAACCCTACTATAAAGCCTATAATGATACCTATCATCGTTATCAGAAGGCCTAATGTCATGATCAGATTTCTGATATTCTGATTAGTATATCCGAATGACTTGAATATGGTCATATCCTTTTTCTTATCCAGAACGATCATCCATAGAGCACCTACTAGGTTAAAGGCTATAAGGAAAAGTGTAAGCCCTGTAATTAAGAATCCTATCCATTTTTCTATAGCGATCATCTTGAGGGTCTGTGAGTCTTGTTCGTATTTATTTTTAGCGATGACAGAGGGGCCTAGTACATCTGATATAGCTTTTTTGACGGAAGTCTCATGAGCATTTTCTGTTAGCTTAAGTTCTAATGTGGTGAGCATACTATCTTGCTGTAGTAATTGCCTTGCCAGATCTATAGAGGTAATTATATACTGTCCAGACTCTTCATGTGTCTTACTGAATACCCCAGTAGGGTATAGTGACTTAGATATGAATTCTTTGGTCCCAGCCCTTTTATTCTTTCTCATAGGCATAAATGCTGTGACAGGTGTAAGGGAGTTATCTATATTAAGAGCTAATTTGTTACGTAATCCTTCTTCTACGACACCGTAGTATATACCGTTAGCTGATTCTCGATAGCGACCATATCTGATGCTCGTATCTAATCTTGTGACGTTGATATATTCTTTATCTACACCCTTGATGATACCTATCTTCTGAGATCCTTTGTACTCAAATAAGCATACTTCCTCCAGTGTCCGTGATAGCGCTTGTACTCCCTCTATGGATGATATCTCCTTGAGCTGTGTGTCAGATACTGAGAAGAACTTACCTTCTATAGGAGTTACCTCAAGATCAGGATTATAGGGGTTAAATAATGATGTCAATACATTCTCTAATCCATTAAATACACTCAATATCAATATCAAAGCGGCGGTGCCTACGGCAATTCCAAATATGGATATACCAGTGATAATATTGATAAGATTAGTAGACTTCTTACCGAATAGATATCGCTTAGCTATAGAAAAATTAATATTTGGCATAGATTACAATGAAGTGATGTAAGATCAACTTTTATTCTGACGATCCATCATAGCTTTGTAAAATACAGATTGTACACGAGGACGGTAATTATTTTTGGAGAATTTATTATTATTCATAGAAGGGTAGGTCCTATTGGATATAAATATATAGATCAGATCATACTTAGGGTCAGCATATACCGATATACCTGTAAATCCTAAATGTCCAAATGCCTGATATGATGCCTCCTCGGCGATATTTAATTTTTTGTCACCATCAAGCTCCTTCATATCAAATCCCAGTCCTCGGCGTGTAGACTTATAATATCGATTGGTAAATTTCTGAATTGTCTTGGGCTTAAGAAATTGCTGCCCCATGTAAGTACCGCCATTGAGTAACATCTGCATAAGTGCTGCTAAGTCTGTAGCATTAGAGAATAGCCCTGCATGTCCTGCAACACCACCTATCATAGCTGCTCCCATATCATGTACATGCCCCTGTACAGTCTGCAGTCTGAAGTAATCATCTTTTTCAGAAGGAGGTATTCTGTCTTTGGATACTCGCTCAAGTGGCTTATAGAAAGTGTTCTGCAGCGCTATAGGATTATAGAATTGTTGAGCTACATAATCTTCGAGTTTCTGATTAGTCTGTTTCTCTATCAGCTGGTGGAATAGATAGAATCCTAAGTCACTGTATCTATACTTACGATTCTCTCTGAGGTCGCAATTGTATATCATATTATATACACTGTCTCTCCATACATCTTGTATCCACAGATTATCTATTACTTTGATATTATAGCTATCCTTCTGCACTGAGCTGTAGTAGTCAGTTCTTCGTTTTGGAGTACGTGCTTCTTCCTCCATCGTATCCTTGTAGAAAGGTATCCATCCTGGTAGTCCAGAATGGTGTGCAAGTATATCCTCGATGATAAGATCCCCCTTGTTAGTGGTGTCCAGTTGCGGTAGGTATTTTTTTATAGGCTCATAGATATTGAGTTTCTTATCATCATAGAGCTTCATCAGTGCAAGATTAGTAGATAATATCTTAGTGACTGATGCGACATCATATATATCGTCTGATTTGACTTTTCTTTTTTTGTTGTAGGTATGGTATCCGTAATTTTTTTCGAAGAATATCTTACCATTTCTTATAGCCATAACTTGACAGCCGGGGGCTGCTTTTTCTTTGATCATCTGAGATACGATAGTATCTATAGCTAGCAGACTGTCAGATGAGATCCCTACAGCTTCTGGAAACGAATACCCAAGTCTGAAATATCCAGATCTATCGATGCCAGATTTGGCAGGGAAGGTGGGACTCGCTGTGACAGGTAACCTACCGCTTATACGTGATGCACCCATTATGGACTGCGCTACGGCTTCTTGCATGAGATCATCTTGCTCATAAGCTTCTATGATGGTCGGTACACTATCAAAAAACTGTAATGCATACGGACTGCCATGTAATACAAGAATGACTTTCTTAGTAGAATTTAATTTGTATATGAGATCAAATTCTTGCTGAGTAATACCGTAGTTTTTACTCTTATAGATATTCATGCCTTGTACATTGATGATGATAGTCTCATATGTGCTGAGGCTTGATTTTATTTCATTAGCTCTTGCAGAATTTAGTTTTTTAGTAGCGTATATATTCTTTTTGATACCGAATTTTTCGAGACTTTTCTGGAACACACTTTTAGTATCTACGCCAAGATTCAGACATGCTATTTTCTTAGCATCTATTTTTTCGATCGGAATCTGCTGTGGGTCATCTTTGACAAGTGTTACTGCATTTTCAAATAGCTTATATTTAAGTGCTAAGTATTTTTTATCATTGACATCATCTGGGATGTCAGAGATACTGCTTATGTATGGTCTTGATTTTAGGTTAAGATTATACTTGGCTGTGAGAATTTTTAGCGCTTTCTGATTGATGACCTCTTCGCTTAAGCTTTTGTCTCGGACAGCAGCGACGAGCACAGACATTGCTTTAGCTATATCGATAGGTAAGAGCATAATGTCATTACCTGCTTTGATAGCTTCGAGTTCCATAACCCCAGGACTGAAGTGATCGGCGACACCTTTCATCTCCAGACCATCAGTAAATATTAAGCCCTCAAAACCCATTTCTTCTTGTAGTAATCCTGTGATGACCTTACGAGATAATGATGTAGGCCTATTAGGTGTAGCATCTAATGCAGGTACTGATAGATGTGCCGTCATCATGCTCTGTATACCCAGTTGTGTAAGCACTCGGAACGGCATGAGCTCTAGACTATCGAGTCTTTCTCGGCTATGAGGTATTAATGGAAGATCATAGTGAGAGTCCATATCTGTATCACCATGTCCAGGAAAATGCTTGGCGCATGCCATAAGACCGTTATCTTGCATGCCTTTCATATAAGCGAATGACTTAGTGGCTACATTAAACATATCTTCTCCAAATGATCTATCATGTATCACAGGATTAGAGGGATTATTGTTGATATCTATGACAGGTGCAAAGTTTACATTGACACCTATCCTCTTACATTGTATAGCGATATCTCTACCCATGTCATAGAGTAGCGTATTGTCTTTTATAGCTCCTAAGGTTAATTGCTTAGGGTAGGAGATAGCTTTTTCTTTGAGCCGCATACCGAGACCCCACTCCGCATCTTGTGCTACCATAAGTGGTATAGTGCTGAGGTTCTGATACTTCTGTGTGAGTTCTGCTTGCTTAGTCGGCGTGCCTTGGAAGAAGCATAGGCCGCCTACCTTATATTTTTTGATTTGTTCTTCTACACTTTTGATATGATCATTGCCCAGATCCGAGTGTGCACGTATCATGAATAGCTGTCCTATCTTCTCCTCTAATGACATAGTCGCCATTTTGGATTTAGCCCATATTACTGCAGGGTCTTTATCGTCCTGTGTCAGTCCACAATAACTTGTAGATAGGAATATAAGAATAAGAAAAATATTTTTATTTATCATTTACTTTACTATTCTATTGAGTGCTTTAGGATCTAGTTCTACTGCCTTGTTATAATATTCTCTTGCCTTATCCATGTTGCCTAATTGTTGATAGGCGGTACCCATAGTCGTATAATTATCGGCGAGGTCAGGTCTTAAGTCTATTGCTTTTTGGAAGTATTGTATGGCTTGCTCATGATAGCCTCTTATGCCGTACGTAATACCCAGTAGTCTTGTAGATTCGTAATCTTTAGGATTCATTGCTACAGCTCTGAGCAGCCACTTTTCTGCAAGTTCATAATTCTTGACGTTCTGTCCCATATGTCTTCCACCTTCTCGCAGCACTATCGGTAAGTTGGATATAGCATCGACGAAATTAGGATCATATTTTAATGCCTGATCATAATAGAGAATCGACTTCTCATAGTTCTTGAGATAATAATGACTATTAGCTAATAGTAGGTATGCGTTCCTATAACTTGGATGTACCTTTATAGCTTTCTCAAGATAGCCGACAGCCTTATTGAGGTTTTCTGTTTTCTTTGGGCCATCTGGCATATCAGCTGCTTCAGTAGAGAGAGCACCTCCAGCTGCATTTAATAATTTGGCACTCTTATCGTTATGTAATACGTCAGTTGTAAATAATGTAAAATCATTTTTCCATACATTATTTCTCATGATTGTCTTAGCACTATATCCCAGTAGGATGATGCCACTTATAGCCCAGATAATTTTATAATTAGAAATATACTTGGTAAGTAATCGAGCCAGAATAATTGTATATCCTAACGATGGGATGAATATAAATCGCTCACTCATATTAGTCCCTATCGGAAATACAATATTAGATACTATGGACAATGTCGCCAAGTAAAATAATATTGCAAAACTCAAGTACTTGTCTTTTTTATAAAAAAGAAAAAATCCTATAACTAATCCTATATACAGAACAAGACTTAAGATCGCTTGCCAGTCACTGAACTGCATGATGTCTATCGTCCTAGGATAGTAATCATGACTCAGTGGATGTGGGAATATAAGTAGTACTACATACTTTCCTAATGTAAAAATATTAGTCGCCAGTTTTTCCATAGCCGAGAATGCAACGTATTGATTGCCTTCTATTTTGAGGAACGGATTATTCATCAGTTCGTTGGGTGTCCCACCGAAGTCCATACCTAATATCGAGAATCTTATGATCAGAAATAACACTGATGCTGCTAAGAATGGTAGTGTACACTTGATCGCAGTAGATAGTTTTTTTTCTTCTTTCTTTGGTGTAAATAGTAAAAAGGCCAATGGGACAATAGCCAAGAACGTAATGGCATTCTCCTTACTCATCAGTGCTACAAAAAAGCTGATGAATGAAATAATCATCCACTTAGTCTGCTGAGTATAATAATACTTGAATACGGCCCATAGTGCCACTATAGATCCTAAGAATGTCATGATCTCATCACGGCCTTTTATATTAGCGACAGCCTCAGTATGTATAGGATGACATGTATAGAACAGACTTGCCAGAAATACGAAAAGTAAAAGTGTCTTATCTGATTTGCTTTTATAACCGAGAAACATGATCAACATCGTCTTATATATCATGATACATAGCAATGCATACAACAGTATATTCATCAGATGCCCTACGAACGGATTACGGCCGAAAATCTGCCACTCGACAGCAAACATCACAAGTGTAAACGGCCGATATCGACCACCACTAACGAGTTTCTCCTTACCGGCTTCCTTAAAGAATCCAAAGAAAGTATCCTTAGTGAGTATACCTGGTATGCCAGATATCCCTTCTTGTGTATACATATTATCATAGATGACGATAGCATCATCTTG
>CALLAG010000071.1 GCA_938002705.1 uncultured Saprospiraceae bacterium
TCAGTAGGACATGATTACAATGACGGTCTCGACTCTTCTTACAAAACCATCAGAGACAGCTATCTTAACTTAGGTCCGATGGGAGGTATACTGTCAGCGTTCAGGTATAATCCTAATGTAGCTTGG
Organism: uncultured Saprospiraceae bacterium; assembly: GCA_938002705.1. Lineage (GTDB taxonomy): Bacteria > Bacteroidota > Bacteroidia > Chitinophagales > Saprospiraceae > RFSX01. The sequence continues at coordinate 127 of CALLAG010000071.1, forward strand.
CTGACTATCGCATGCTATCTTCCTTATCTAAAAGAAGCAACAATCAAAAAATTATTAAGCAAAAGAGATCCATCCAAATTAGCAACTTGCTATTATAATGCTGATAAAGGTTCTCCAGAACCGCTTACTACTATATGGGAGACACGGGCTTATCCTGCGATGTTAGATTATCTCAGCATGGGGTATGCTTCTCCTTCTAAGGTGCTTCGTGATAACGATGTGTGCATGATAGAAGTCCGTGACCACACCCAATTCATTAATGTCAATGATCCCTTGCAGAAAAAAACGGCCATAGAGCGACTGCATAAGTAAAATAAACTAACTACTCCTATACAGGCCTCTCGTGTATAGGTGTAATCCTATCCTTAAGTGAGTGCCCGTGACGACTTCTGCTTACAGCTAATATTTCTGCGATTATTGATATAGCTATTTCTTCTGGCGTCTCAGCACCGATGTCTAGACCAACGGGACTATATACGTCACTTATTTCTTTTGAGAAATTGTCATCAAGATCCCTTATTAACTTCTCTCTCCGCTTAGCGGGACCTAAGATTCCAAAATAAAAAGCTCCCTTAGATACAATAGTGGGTATCAGCTCCAAGTCTCTCGTATAATCATGAGTCATCAGTACTACCGCCGTATATTCATCTAAGGCTACACTTGCAAGATCCTCATACTCGCATATAGCACTGGCTACCGCCATCATAGGCTTAGTGATCTTGCGCTTTCTACCTACTATGGTTATCATCCAGCCCATCTCATCAGCGATAGTACATAATGCTGCCGCATCATAATTATCACCTATGACGATAAGCTTAATCTCAGGCTTGAGATATTCGAGTAGTATCTTCTGTACTCTATTTCCTGCAGTCTTTATATTGAATACTTGTGAGCTTCGCTTTGCTCTTATCTCATCGAGATAATCATTAAGCAATTGATCAGATATATGAGCGAATGAAATATCTGATTCATCGTTATAAATGACCTTAGAGTTAGAGTCCTGATCTAACGACTCACTATCTAATACCCTTAATAGAATTGCTGGCTCATCCCTTAGGACTATCTCTCGTAGTTGCTCTATTTCATTATTATCATCATTGATATCTATAGGTGTATATAATACATCTATCACACCCTCACATCCTAAGCCGATGCCGATCTGATTGTCATCACTATCTGTTGTATCGTAGGTGACTATAGAAGCCTTATTACGATAGATAGCATTCTGGGCTTTCTGCAGTGCATCACCCTCTAAGCATCCACCACTTATACCACCGACCCATACCCCATTCTCGCTTACGAGCATTCTGGCTCCTATTCTTCTGTAAGAGGACTCTTTGATATCTATAACTCTAGCAAGTGCCAGCTTAAGACCGGATGTCTTAAGTCTATCATAAGTGGATATTATTTGCTTAATTTCCTTCAAATAATTTTTGGCTTAACTTAGGTTTTTGCTCTTTATATTTTTCAAGCTATGATTATTAACTTCTACCTCAGCAATACTGATTTGCTTTTGTACCCACTCTGTAGAATGTCCGAGGTAGGTAGCCATATTCTCTGCTACCATAACAGCATACTTTCTTACATAATCAATATTAAAAAATAACCACCCCGTTCTCCTATCTAAGAAATCCATCACAGTACTTATAGACTCATACTCTAAGCTATAATTTAATTGTGCCACGACAAGAAGATCTGCTGCTGGCTTATCCCCATTAGTTATAATGGAATTTTTATATTCTGCTATGATAATCTCTACATCTCTTCCATATGTACTTACGAGATAGTCTATTTGGTCTACCAGAATACCATGGTCTTTATTCTGAGCTTTTAGATTTTCTATCGTCGATCTATATTCTTCATATGTATCAAACGGGTTATTATGAATTTTAAAATTTTTAGTCATACAGTCTGGATAAGAACCTGGCAACTTGTCTATAACTATATCCACAATTCTCTCTGCCATCTTACGATAGCCAGTCAGCTTCCCACCTGCGATAGAAATAAGATTAGAATCCGAAATGAAGATCTCTTCTTTTCTAGATAACTCAGATGGGCCTTTGCCCTCTTCTTGTATCAAAGGTCTCAGGCCAGTCCATGTACTTTGTATACTATCCATCGTGAGTGGCTCTATCTTGAACATGTTATTGGCTGCATTTAATATATAGCGAGCATCTTCTTCTGTACAATGTAAGATGTCTTGATCACCACTGAAGTTGGTGTCCGTAGTACCTATATAAACGACCTCCCCTCTAGGAATCGCAAATAACATACGACCATCAAATGCATCAAAATAAATGGAGTTATTGATATTCAGATCTTTCTTATTGACGACTATGTGTACCCCTTTAGTCAGATGCAAGTTCGTCTTCGTATCGGACTTATCTATTTTTCTTAGCTCATCTACCCATGGCCCTGTGGAACTTACGACTACTGCACCCTCTATCTCTATCTTCTGATCAGTAACATGATCATGACATATAATTCCAGATACTTTATCATCAGCATATTGAAATCCAGTCACCTCCATATAGTTAACTATATCAGCTGACTGGCGTCTTGCTGCCTTGATAACTTCTATCGTGAGTCGGGCATCATCAGTACGATACTCGGCATAGATAATTCCTGACTTCAGTATATCGTCTCTCAGTAGAGGTTCTTCTTCTACGACCTCTTCTTGAGTAAGTTTTCGTCTCCGATGATTCTTATCTACATCAGCTAATATATCATACACTCTAATAGCTAAGCTTGCCATAAACTGGCTGAAAGTCCCTTCCTCTACTATAGGCAAGAGCATATTCTCAGGATGTACAAGGTGACATGCATTATCATGGGCCACAGCTCTCTCAAGTCCAGTCTCTCTAACTAGCCCCAACTCAAATTGCTTTAGATATCTAAGACCTCCATGTATCAACTTCGTCGACTTGCTACTCGTGCCTGAAGCAAAATCATACTTCTCGACTAATATAACTGATAGTCCTCTCAGTGCTGCATCTAATGCGATACCGGCACCTGTGATCCCACCTCCTATGATAACAAGGTCATATTTCTTCTTGGAAATTTTGTCTATTGCTTCTGTTCTGTTTCGATTAGAAAAAACTATTGGTTGCTTGCTCATATTTAAATGGATCTTTAATTTAATGTGCTGTTTAGGTCTTAAGCCAAAAAACTAAAGAACACAACAAAACAAAGGTAAGATATGTTTTGCTAAGAAAAGTAGACTATCTTAGGTCAATTATCACTCTATTAAGTTAAGATAAAATATAACCAAACTATCTCGAGTAATTTTAACAGAATTAGAATCAAATCATGAAAAAGAGTATTCATCAGTTCAGTGTAAAGGATATCACCGGAAAGTCCATTAATTTAGGAAAGTACGAAGGAAAGGTATTACTAATTGTCAACACTGCTTCTAAATGTGGATTCACCTCTCAGTTAGAAGGCATGGAAGAACTTTATAAAGAATTCAAGGATGACGAGTTCGAGGTATTAGCTTTTCCATCGAATGACTTCGGAGGCCAAGAACCATTGAATGGAGAAGAGATACAGCAATTTTGTATGACTGAATACAAAGCTACATATCCCATATTTGACAAAAGTCATGTAAAAGGAAAAAATGCAAATGAGTTGTTTGATTTTTTTAGTGACAAAAATAAAAATGGCAAAATCTCAGCTGCCCCTAAATGGAACTTCCAAAAGTACTTGATTGATAAGAATGGAGAAGTCGTCGATTACTTTTATAGTATTACGAGTCCGACAGCTTCCCGAGTAAAAAAAGCCATTCGAAAGTTGCTATAAGGTTACACTTTAAAAATATTATCGGATATAGAGATGTAACCGAAAATGATAAATTAACTTAAATATTTAATAAGTGTGTTAAATAAGTCAGTCATTCAGCATTGCAGTACTGGATATTATTTATACTTAGGCTTAGATATCCTATGATATAGAAATAAGCAGATTATTAATCGATTATACTGCTATACCCTTCAGAGAATATATCTCTACCGATAATTAACTTCATAATCTCTGATGCACCACCGTATATACGTGAGACTCTGGCATCAGTATACATTCTACTAATTTCGTATTCTGACATATATCCTGCCCCACCGTGCAGTTGTACGCCGAGGTCTGTCATTCTTCCTTCGAGTTCTGTAGCCAGGAGTTTTACTTTAGCGCCTGCATTGACAGATAATTCGTTTCTATTATTTAACTCTACACAGTGATCTATGTAGACTTCCAGCATATCTAATTCTGCATCCATCTGCGCCATTGTAAATTGGGTATTCTGTAGAGCACTGATTGTCTTACCAAAAGCCTTACGTTCCATGACAAATTCTCGCGTGAGATTGAATGCCTTTCTGGCATTGACTGCTGATTGGACAGCTATAATTAGTCGCTCTTCGGCAAGGCCATTCATAAGATAAGAAAAACCCTTACCAGGTTCTCCCAGAATATTTTCTTTCGGTATGATGACATTATCAAAAAATAGCTCTGCAGTATCCTGACCCTTAAGTCCCATCTTAGCTAAGTTAGCACCTCTCTTAAATCCTTTCATCCCCGACTCTACTACACAGAGTGTCATGTCATGTCTACTCTTACTCGGTACTGTCTTAGCAGCTACAACTATAGCGTCTCCATTTATACCGTTAGATATATAAGTTTTATTACCCGTAAGGACATAGTGATCACCTTTCTGTTCTAATGTAGATCTCATCCCTGATAAGTCACTGCCCGCATCAGGCTCTGACATCGCTACGGCGAGGATGATGTCACCACTTACAGCCCCAGTAAGAAATTTTTCTTTCTGCGCCTCGGTACCTAATTTATCAAAGTAAGGACCCACTAATCTACTGTGCAATGTATTAAACCAATCAAGGCAACCTGCTCTGCACGTCTCTTCTATGATGATCTGCTCATACTTGAAATCTCGATCTCCTAATCCGCCGTATTTCTCATCAGGCCATATCATAAGAAAACCCATATCTCCAGCTTTCTTAAAAGCACTCCTATCTACGATACCCTCTTCTCTCCACTTATCCATATGAGGGACAATCTCATCAGCCAGAAATACTCTGTATGCTTCTCTGAACATATTCTGATCTTCAGAGAAATTCCTCTTACTACTTGCTTTTGCTATTGATGCTTCCATAATATATTATTGATACTCTATTTAGATAAAAATGTACTAAATGCTGTAAATGTGCATCGCTGTACCCTCCCATTTATTTTCTATACCTTACTAAAAATTCTTTAGGTGTTAATATAGATAAGTTACTCGTTTTAAAATCTTTTATATTTCTTGTGACAATAATTTGCATATCAGAATTGACTGCACTAAAATTTTGAATTCCATCCTCGAAGCCTTTAAATTTTGACTCGATTGAACTTCTTATTTCTTTCTCTCCGACATTCAATATTTTAATAAATGACAGCAATTTATTTACTTTCTCTTTTGCCTTCTCAGCATTAGATGTCTTACTTATTAAGTAGTGTATATTAGCAATAATTATAGATGATGTATACAACTTATAGTGATTACTCAAAGATAATTCTAAAATCCACTTTATATCCTCGAGGAATAATTCTCTACCTAACAGTAGATCCAATAAAACATCTGAATCAAGAAATATTTTCATTATTTCAAATATTTTTCCAATAAAGCTTCCTTCTTTATATCATCGTAAGTCTTGCCAGCCGGCAGTTTTACTGAACCGCATAATTCTTCAATTATCGGATTGAATTTATGTTCTACCTTTTCCGTTTTTCTCTTAGAAACGGATTTCAAATATTCTTCAATTATACTTGATAAACTTCGCCCTTGAGATTTAGCATATTCTTTTGCCGCCTCTATTACTTCCTTTTCTATTGATAAAGTTAATTTAGAATTCATACGTATCTAATCGTTATTCAATTTTACGTACATTTTTGTAATTTTCCTAATATCTACAGAAGGATGCTATAACATAAAGCCCTCTCTACACTGCCCATTCGCTTGCTATATCTAAAACGGTGTCGGGTAATCCTTCAAGACTTTATTGATTTTCTTCATTACCACATCATCTAATATAATATCAAATGCATCTATATCTTCTTTCAGTTGAGACATCTTAGTAGCGCCTATTATTGTAGATGTCACCCAATCAAAAGAATTACACCACGCTAAGCTTAACTGAGTACTTGTCATACCATGTTCTTCTGCGATAGCTTTATACTCTGCTACAGCTCTATGTACATTCTCAGTATCACGGAATATGCCATTACGCTGACTGTATGTCCATCTACTACCCTCTGGCATGGCATTATTAAGATATTTGCCACTTAGTATACCTCCACCTAATGGCGACCATGGCAGGTAGGCCACATCCTCCAAGACACATGCCTCTATAACATAAGGCCAATCCTTACTATGTAATAGACTGAACTCATTCTGTACAGAAATCATCTCTGGTAGGTTATGCTTTCTACTCAGTTCTGCATACTTACTTATACCCCAAGGCGTCTCATCAGATAGTCCGACATATCTCACTTTACCAGCTTTAATATTCTCGTCGAGTACTCTCATGACTGCTACAAAATTATCTTCTTGTTCCTCGACCGAGACATCGCTATACTTTATATCATTATGCCAGTGCTTATTAAAATGAGGGTGTGGTCTATTAGGCCAATGTAACTGATAGACATCCATATAATCTGTCTGCATTCTCTTAAGCGATGCATCTATAGATGAGGTTATATACTCAGGCTTGATGTCATCAGCATTACGCATATAAGGCACACCTCTGCCAGCGATCTTAGACATGATGATGAGTGAGTCTCTCTTGTCAGCATTTCTACTTAAGTAGTCGCCTATTATACGTTCTGTATCACCTACAGTTTTGCCAGAGGGAGGTACGGGATACATCTCTGCTGTGTCTATAAAATTGATACCTCTCGATATCGCATAGTCCATCTGCTCATCTGCATCAGCTTGTGTATTCTGGATACCCCACGTCATTGTCCCTAAGCATATTCTTGATACCTTAATATCCGTTTTTCCTAGTTGACTATATTTCATTTTTATGCTTTAGTTTTTTATTATTCTTAATATATCCTTGGCGACTTCATCTGGTCTTTCTATAGGCAGAAGGTGAGTCGCATTCTTGTATTCTATTAATCTTTCATTTGGATATTTAGCATTAAGCTTACGCCACATCTTAGCTGTGATCACATCCGTCTTCTCTCCTCTCATTATATAGAATGGAATCGTAAGATTATCTAATGCATCCAATACGTTAGTCACTGTAGCATATATATGCGCCTCCCACTGCTTAGTATACCTGAGTGTCACCCCTCCTCTATCATCCGCTACAATTCCAGCCTTAATCCAATCCCATATCGACTCATCTGACATAGCGGCGAATATTCTCTTTTTTCTATAAGAATCAAATATCTCTTGCTCTGATGACCAATGGTCTCTCCGTCTCAATGCGACCTTAGCTATGGGCACATATTTCTTACGGATGGACATCGGCATGAGATGATTAACCGTCGTCATTATCTTCGGAAATATAACAGGTTCTATAAGAATGAGTTTACTGAATAGATCTGGTCTTTTATTTGCGGCAAGCACACTTACTATTGCACCTAATGAATGTCCGAATCCCACAACATTTTTCATTCCCCTCTCGTCAAAAAATAGAATCATATCATCCGCTAATTGGTGCCAATCTTTGATCTCGTTATAATCAGAATCTGCCCATAGCGGTCTTTGTAGCATAGCTATGACCTTATACTCAGACATTAGTGGTCGTACGAGCTGCTTGTATGATTCTGGAGGATAGCCGTTAGCATGTGCAAAATGAAGAATATCGCCTTGGCCACCGAAGTTATGATATGGAATTGTTTTATTGATAAGGTTATTTTCTTTCAATGATGTTGTAATTAAATCAGATACTATAGGTACTAAATAAAAGTAGATAATGAGAGCAAAAATAGCTTATATAAATCTTAAAAGATTATAGACATAATTAATAATGAAATAGGACTCTATTAGTTGTAAATGTGATTAGATAAACACCTGCAAGAAGGTGTTACATAATATATAGTGATTTTATTAATATATATTTTTATAATATTTATATTTAGAGCAAATCTTTATTATGAATAATCTATTAGCAACAATCCTATTACTCCTATCTTATGTTACTATAATTAGTGCTGAAGGCACAAGAGAGGTTGCACCTAACGGCGCCATAACTATAGATGGCAATTCCACAACTGATATTGCTGCTCTACATCTCAGTAATCCCAACTTCAATAACTTTGCTGCATATGATAATCCTGATGTCACATCAAGATTACATATACATATATCAGACCCCAATAGAGAACAAATTTTCTTGGGCTTCTCTACAGGACATCTAAACCAAAATCCTCCTGCTGATTATGTATATAGAATAAAAGATCCTAACGGCAATGTTGTTTTCGGACCTATATCAGTAAGCTCAATGAGCGATGGACCGGGCATAATTAATAGCTGGTCTCAAGCATGGCATGGGCCTCAAGAATTAGGCGATGCTGATGGATATGATGCATTAGAAGTATCATCGTCACAACTCAGTGCTCAAGGATGGTCAGGTGCAGGTGATTACTACATCGAATTTCAAGGGGATACGAACGGTGGCTTTCTCATTGATTTCTGGGATATCACCGTCGTAGATAATTCGAATTCTACATTGACAGAAAAGAAAGGCAGACTGTGGTCTAACAATTGGGCATTCTTTGCTATCAACGATTTTGGATTTCCTAATCGACCTTTTAATGGAGCATTCTATGTATGTGCTCCAGATCCCGCAGATCCTGATGCAGCATTTATAACTAAGATAGATTTTAACGATAGTGACTTTAGGCCTGCTGCATTCATTATTGCATTCAATAGTTTCGGTATAGAAAATACGGGTAACATTATCAGCGACAGAAGAAGCTTCGAAGGTGAAAATAAAACGATATCAGAATATCCTATTTTCTTAAATGATCCTATAGACATCTGCCAGACTGCAGAGATAGGACAACTGACTTTTGAGGGTATAAGTCGCTGTGCAGCTCAGGATTTTTGTATAAAATTCTCAAGTACAAAAGCAGGTCAAGTAGATGTCCTTCTCGACTTTGACGGACAGGACGACGTATATACCCCTAACTCAGAAGATGTTCTCATCAGTATCAATATAGAAACATCAGAGGTCAATATGCCGATGTGCATAGACTGGAATGGACTAAATGGATTAGGAGAGATGGTGCAGGCATCAGCGTCTACACAGATTCCGATCGCTGTCTCATATGCTCAGGGCATCTATCACTTTCCGATATATGACGCAGAATTGATGATCAATGGATTCGATATAGAGACAGTAAGACCGGCAGGCGATAAGCCTATGTTATACTATGACGATACGATGATAAGTACACTCTCAGGATCTGGCGAGCCGGCACTACAACTAAGTGGATGCAATCTTCCTTGCCATAGATGGACTAATTACACTGATCCTAATGTTATCGGATTCGGCAATCTTAACACAATTAATTCTTGGTGGTTCTCCACACAATCGGTGACCAATGAGGTATTCACACTTCCAGCATATTATACTTGTGAGATAAGTGGTACTGATGTCATATGTGATGGTACCGAAGGCACATTAAACTTGGATCTTGATCTACTACCTAATGGAAGCACACCACTTGACATCGTTGATATCACATGGTCAGGACCTGCTATCATAGGAGGTAATACTGGCGAAGAAATATCAGTAGGAGAATCTGGGACTTATGAGTCAGTGACAACTTACCTATCCGCTATAGGTGACACATGTACTCTATCATGTCAGAAAGCCATCAATATACAGAGTAACTCAGAAAGTCAAATCGACACAACGATCAACTTTGGAGATGTCGTAGTTATTAACAATATAGAGTACGAGGCAGAGGGAACGTATACACAGACGCTTACGGCTACTAATGGATGTGATAGTATTATCACAGTTATTGTTAATGTTTTATTTACTGATATAGAATTATTCTGCGAGGTTATAGGACCTGAGGGCTTATGTGTAGGCCAGAGAGAAGATCTATTCGTCAATATCAGCCACACACCCAGCATGGCCCCTATGCCTGAGATATTATCCATAGCATGGTCAGGTACTGGTATCATTAATTCTAACTTAGGAGATTCCATAAGGATAAGCTTACCCGGATTATATTCAGCTAACATTAGCTGGCTAGACCAGATGGGCAATACGCAGACGACTTCTTGTAGTATCGATATATTAGATAATCAGAACAAATTTTTCCTCATTGATACAAGTTTTTTCTTAGGTGATACGGCTATTATTAATGGTGAGACATTTACAGAGTCAGGCATTACAGAACAGATGCTTGTCACAGAGCAAGGTTGTGATAGCACTATCACAATAGTTGTCAACGTCATAGAACCCATGTATGAATGTTTTATAACTGGAGATAATTTCATCTGTGATAACGAGACCGCAGAGCTTGTGCTTAATACAATTGTGATCCCACCAGGAAGTCCCATTCCAGCAATTACAGATATAAGTTGGGCAGGTCCAGGCCTTATCTCAAGTAATGATACTGTCATAGTAGATCAGTCAGGTACATATACTGCAACAGCAGAATGGATTAACGCGATCGGTATATCCAGGAGTACAGTATGTAGTCATGACCTTACGGTAAATGAAGCATCAGAAGAAGCCATTACAGTCTTTATAATACAAGGTGACAGCATCACTATTAATGGAGAAAAATATAAAGAAGAAGGACAATACTCACAATCTCTTATATCATCTAATGGCTGCGATAGTCTACTTATCATAAATGTAGAAACAGAACAAGCTGTCATAACTTATGACATGGAAGACTGCAAGTCATCAGATTATAGCCGACTCATACCAGTACAGAAGAGTCAACTCACTTGTGGTATAGTGACTGGCAGCAATATCTATAGAGAGAATCCTAATGTCAATGCTCATTCTTGCACGCCTGGTATCAATGGCGGTATAGCGATGTGTGTCAGCTCATTAGATTCTTGCGACTATGTCGCTGGTCATGAGATGTCGATAAAGTTTGAGTTGGAAGTCCGCCCTCTTACAGGACAAGAAATTACGATAACTGGAATAGACTTCTGGGAGCAAGCACCTGCAAGCTTCCAGTGGATCGCTGGACAATCAGGTCGTAATAATTTTCCTACAAGATATGGTATCAGAGTCCTGAAGAATGATGTGGAGATATATAGAGAAGCGGACATCATGACGACCTTCTTATGGTCTCGTGAGAATTTCAGTTTTCTTAATAATCCAGAATTTACATCAAGTACTGATGCGATATATCGTTTTGAATTATTGCCTTATTGCTTGATCGGATTTGATGCTCCTGTAACTGCATGGGATATAGACGAGCTCAATATAAGAGCAGCATGTAACGAAGACGCTAGCCGTGCAAGCATAGCAGGTAAAGTTATAGCTACGGATTATAATACAATGACTGATGTCAATGTTGTCATGAGATATGGATCTGATGATAATCAAGTCGTCACATCCACTACAGATACTGATGGAGAATATGCATTCGATTATCTTCCGATGTATAAGTCATATCAAATCACGCCAAGCAAAAATGATGATCATCTCAATGGTGTATCGACTTTAGATATCATACATATACAAAGGCACATCTTAGGCATAGAACCTATAGATATACCAGCTAAAATGGTGGCTGCAGATATCAACAATAGCAACAGCGTTACAGCCATTGATATCATAGAATTGAGAAAACTAATATTAGGTATCAGAAATGATTTTCCTAATAATACCAGTTGGAGATTTAATAATACTGAAAGGCAGCTATCTATGGATTACCCATGGGCCATTCTTGAGCACGTAACTCTAAAGTTATCTGAGCAAGAAACCGATATAGATTTCGATGGTATAAAAATCGGAGATGTCAATGGAGATGCCACTATTAAAAATAATAAGAAAGACAATGCTATCGACCTCAACTACAAAATAGGACCAACTAATAATGGTCATCAGAAAATAGACTTTTACTTGGACGATATAACTGAGTTAGTAGGACTACAATTAAGTGTAGAAGGTATATCTGAGACCATTACTGTACATAGTGATATATTCAATTCTGACAATAGTTACCATACTGAAGATGGACAACTTAAAGTATCTATGAATGAAGTAAGTGTCATAAGCCTGGATAATGAGCAAGTTTTATTCTCGATTGTTACTAATGGTCAAGATGACATACAAGATAAGCTTCGATTAGGATCATTACCATCACAAGTATATGTAGGAGAAGAACTTCTATCAAGACCTATAAGGCTCAGAACGAATCAAGAACATAATACAGCTGCATTAGATACAGAAAGTAACTGGACAGCAGTACCGAACCCATTCTCAGAAGAAACGCAAATCACTTATCTAACTAAGAATGGTGGGAATATCAATCTGTCATTCTACAACACTAATGGACAACTATTATACTCTACGAATGCGTATAAAGAATCTGGAATCTACAATATAGATATCAACAAAGAAATGCTCAATAATAGCTCAGGAATAATCTACTGCATTATCAAATCAAATGATAAAATAGAAAGTTACAAGCTATTGCTTATCGATTAAGTGATTAATGGGATGGGAATAATTATTCCTATCCCTTTTTTTCCAATCAAGATACCCCTTAGTACAGAGTACTAAATAAACCATAAACAGAAAGGCGACAAAGAAAAGTCCCTTGAGGGTGTAGACTCCTATTGCGACTATATCTACGATTATCCACACCAACCAATTTTCGATATATTTCTTAGCTAAAAGATATTGTGCTACAAGACTTCCGACTGTAGTAAATGCATCAAAGTATGCAAAGTCAGCGTTAAAATAACGCAACATAGTATAACCCCATAATGGCGTCACAAGAAGGATAGTTGAGACTACTATAACCCATCCATTCTTAGATAGGACCAGTACCTTATTCTCATTGTGTTGTTCGTTCTTATAATTACGCCATGTCCACCAGCCGTAGATATTGAGGATAAGAAAAATGATATGCAATATAAAATCAGATACTAAGTGAGCATCTAAGAATATCATAGCGAGTAAGGATACACTTATGATACCAAAGAACCATGCACTCACTTTCTCCTTAGTCTGAAGATAGACACATAGGACACCAGTTATGGTTGCTATTATTTCTGCCCATACACTCCAGTTAGCTATTATATCCATAGCTCTACTTTCCCTTAGTCGTGATGTACCTTATCTTAATAGAAAAGGCTGCCACAATAAGTGTCATAATAGGGCTCAACCAATTAAAGATTGCAAAAAAGAAATATTCTGCCACACTAACTCCCAATACACTCGACTGATAAGCACCACAAGTATTCCATGGGATGAGTACTGACGTTACTGTACCTGCATCCTCAAGTGTTCTGGATAGGTTTTCTGGAGCCAAGTTCTTATCCTTATACGCTTGTGAGAACATCTTACCAGGCACGACGATAGCGAGGTACTGGTCAGAAGCTGTAATATTTAATGCCAATGCACTTGCGACAGTACTGACGAATAATCCAAAAACACTCGTCGCCATACTCAATAGTGCTTTACTTATCCTGGACAAAGCACCTATGCCATCCATCACACCTCCAAATATCATAGCCGCCATAATCAGCAATATCGTCCACAACATACCGATCATCCCCTTAGATGATAACAAATCAGCAAGTGCTGCATTATCAGAATCTACAGAAGTCTCATTGAATATAGCCCTGCTGATACCTTGCATACCTGAGGAAATACTTAACTCAGCCGTACTACCTGCCACTTGAGCTACAATCCCAGGCTGGAATATTACTGCGAATAGGGCTGCTAGTAGTACACCTACAGAAAGTGCTATAAGTGGATGTGTTTTTTTGATAATAAGCAAGACTACGACTAATGGCACTAAGAATAAGATAGGTCTAATATTAAAGTCAGTGGTTAATGATGACAGTAATAATGACACATCCGTATCTCCCTTATAATCTATCGTAAATGAAAGTATGGCAAATACTATTATCGTAATCAATATCGACGGTATGGTTGTATACATCATATACTTGATATGTGTAAATAAATCTGTACCTGCCATCGCAGGAGCTAGGTTAGTCGTATCTGATAATGGAGACATCTTATCACCGAAGTAAGCTCCAGATAAGACAGCCCCCGCTATCATACCTCGTGGCATACCGATCGCTTCTCCTATACCTATCAGTGCTATACCCACAGTAGCAGATGTCGTCCAAGAACTCCCTGTAGCTAATGAGATGACAGAAGCAATAATTACAGTCGCAGGAAGAAATATCTCAGGGCTGAGAATCTTTAACCCATAATAGATCATGGACGGAATAATACCACTTATCAGCCATGTACCTGCAAGTGCTCCTACAAGTGCAAGAATAAGAATAGGCACAAGCACACTTTTCAGATTACCTAGCACTTCTCGTACCATTGTACCCGGAGAAGTCCTATTCCACAGACCTACTATAGCAGCTACTAAGCCACCAAAAACAAGAATATAGTGATTACTGTATGCCCCTAACATCTCGCCACCAGCAAAGAATATATTAATAGACAATAAAGCTATAACCACAAATACGGGAATAAGGGCCTCCCATATATTCAATTCTGAATTATCGACTACATTATCAAATACTTCATTATTTTGCTTAAAGCCTCCCATAGAATAGTGTGTTTATCACAATCTAATTATTTTTTCACTAAATAAGATATCAACGGCTTCGATAATATCATAAGCTTAGTATATCCTCTATCTTTACTATTATAAATACTCCTATAGAAATGCAAAAAATAATAGTTACGGGTGGTACAGGATATATCGGGTCTCATGTAGTTGTGGACCTCATCACTAAAGGATATCAACCTATTATCATAGATAACTTATCTAACTCTGAGAGATCTGTGTTAGAAGGTATCAAGAAGATTACTGATAAGGATGTAGAATTTGCAGACATAGACTTATGTGATCGAGAAGCGACACTATCATTTTTTGAGCAACATCGAGACAGTATCGGCGTCATTCACTTTGCCGCTCTGAAGTCTGTAGGAGAAAGCGTAGAAAAACCATTAAAGTACTATCGTAATAACTTAGATAGCTTAATCAATATCCTCCAAGGTATGGAGAGTTATAATATCCCCAATCTCATATTCTCATCATCCTGCACAGTATATGGAGAACCTGATGCTCTCCCCGTTACAGAACTCTCTGCCATTAAGCCAGCGACATCTCCATATGGACATACTAAGCAAATGGGAGAAGAAATTATAATGAATTTTTTGAAATCAAATTCTAATGTAAAAGCTATATCTCTGAGATATTTTAATCCTATAGGTGCACATGATAGTGCCTACATAGGAGAACTGCCTACAGGAGTACCGAGTAATCTAATGCCTTATATCACTCAGACGGCCATAGGTAAGCGAGAGTGCTTAAGTGTATTCGGAGATGACTATAAGACTCATGACGGTACTGCATTACGTGACTATATCCATGTATGCGACCTTGCTGATGCACATACAATGGCATTAGAAAAAATAATTGGAGACTCTAATTCTAAGAATTACGACACCTACAACCTCGGAGTGGGTACAGGATATTCTGTCCTCGATGTTATTAAGTCATTTGAACGATCTACTGATCAGAAATTAAATTATAAAATAGCGCCACGAAGAGCTGGCGATGTATCTGCTATATATGCTGATAATACAAAAGCTACTAAAGAACTCTGATGGAAAGCGAAGTTCTCGCTCGATGATATGACATCTTCTGCTTGGAAATGGGAGAAGAGCCTAAAGAACATTTAAATATTAGAATGTCGAAAGTGTTTTGATATTATTCGTCACCATAATATCTAAACCTGGATTATGCATTAGAAATGCATAATCCACCCTATGGGTAGACGAAATCATTGTTAGCCAATGATTTGTCGTAGGTTAACCTCATATAAGCCTTATCGACTGTAGGAGCATCGTGCCTGACATTTATTTTTAATCGTTTTGATTTGCATTATAACTTCATGAGCTATTAAAAATCAATCGTCTGTTATGCGATAGATTTTCTATCACATAATACAGGCTAAATGCTCC
>CALLAG010000072.1 GCA_938002705.1 uncultured Saprospiraceae bacterium
GTTGGAGTTATTTCTTCGTTTACCCATTACTTATTTTTTCAAAATCAGCGCAAAAATACTGAAACTTATTAATATATATTAGTTGTAAGCTTAATCCATTATGAATGGGTAATCCTTTTGTACATAGTTATCGTCATATAGATCTGATCCCAGTGGAAAGTCTGAGCTTTCAGCAAATATTAATGCGGCCTCTATCTCTGCTTTGATAGCATCTTTGATATTATCTACTTCTTTTTTTGTAGCTATTTTTTCCGTAAGGATCTTAGTTTCTACTTCTTTGAGTGGATCCCTGTCTTTGTAGTCATTAAGTTCTTCTTTAGTTCTATACTTTCCTGGATCTGATACTGAGTGCCCTCTATATCTATATGTCTTAATCTCAAGGTAGTATGGTCCTTTGCCACTTCTGATATGAGCAGCTGCTCTTTCAAGTGCTTCATGGACAGCTTCTGGAGACATCCCATCGACTGATTCTGAAGGCATTTCATATGATAAGCCTAATTTGTGCATCTCGTGCACATTACTTGTTCTTGTTACAGAAGTACCCATTGCATACTTATTGTTCTCACATATGTATAGTACAGGAAGCTTCCATGTCATAGCCATATTAAATGCCTCATGCAGAGCACCTTGTCTTGCTGCACCATCACCGAACATTGTAACGCATAGGTTGTCTGTACCTCTATACTGTTCTGCAAGAGCTACACCTGTACCGATAGGAATCTGAGCTCCTACGATACCATTACCACCTATATAGTTGTGTTCTTTAGAGGAGAAGTGCATAGATCCGCCTTTCCCTTTAACCACTCCCGTAGACTTACCGAAGAGCTCTGCCATACATCCATCACTCGTGAGGCCTCTACTGAGGGCTATTCCGTGCTGACGGTATGCTGTACATATCTTATCTTCTTTTCTTATAGCTGATGTAAGGCCTGCCGCTATCGCTTCTTGACCTATATATACGTGTAGGAATCCTCTTATAAGTTGTTGACTGTAAGCTTTTAATGCTGCTTCTTCAAATCGTCTTATCCTGAGCATGACCTCATACCAACCGAGATATGTTTCTTTGCTGAATTTAGTTGTCTTAGCTGAACTTGCTTTTTTTGTGGCTTTCTTAGCAGTAACTGTACTCATTTGTTTATTGATCTTATTTAGTAAAAGGAATTACACTACTTTGCGCAATATATCACAAAGATAAGGAATTGGACCGTATTAGGATAGAATTATTAACAGTAAGAAATTTTAGGAATTACGAGAGCTTAGATTGTCGTTTTCATCCACAATTCAACGTAATTACGGGTAATAACGGTGCTGGTAAGACCTCTATACTCGATGCTATCTACTATTTGACTAATGGGAGGTCTTATTTTTCTTACAGAGATCAGTACCTATATCGTCATGGAGAAGACTATCTCCGATTAGGGACTAAGCTATTCTCAGGTGATGAAGCATTCAAAGTGGATATTAATTCTTCTATTACGACTAAGAAGAGTATCAAATTAGAAGATAAAGCCATACCAAGTATCGTCGGTTATGTAGGTCGGTTTCCCTCATTTATGATAGCTCCTAACGATATTCTCATATTACTGGATAGTTCTGTAGAAAGGAGAAAACTTATAGATCGGACACTTTCTCAAGTAGATAGAGTCTATTTCTCTCATTTACTGAGTTATAATAAGTTACTTAAGCAAAAAAATGCAGCACTGAAGCAAATGCGTGAATCAGGTCGTCAGGACTTGTTACTCATAGAATCCTTCAATGTGAAGATGTCAGAGCCGGCGACCTATATTCACAATAAAAGAAAAGAATATACAAGTGATATCGTCCCTATGATCAACGAGTTCTACAAGGAACTCTCTAATGATGCAGAGCAGATAGAACTGAACTACACAAGTCAGATGAATGACAGTAATTATCTGGATCTGCAGAAATCCTCAGCATATAAAGACATAGCTGCTGCTAAAACCCTCTCAGGCACGCATAAGGATGATATAGAAATAACTCTTAATAGTTATCCTATTAAGAAATATGCATCTCAAGGGCAGCTAAAATCTGCAATCATAGCTGTCAAGTTAGCTCAGTTAGAGTACGTGAGAAATATAACTCAGAAGATCCCTATATTGCTATTGGATGATATCTTTGATAAACTAGACAAAAATAGAGTACAGAATTTTATAAAAATATGCCATCACAAATTGAAGGCACAAGTATTCATAACCGATACTGATGAGAATAGGGTAGAAGAGCGATTGCAGCAATTAGATATTGACTTTTCGTCATTTAATATCGATAATGGACAACTAATGAATTAAGTAATTTTGGATACAGAAGATCAAAATATCAAAAAACTCATAGGCAATATATTCCAACACGAGAATAGATTGTCCAATAAGTATAACAACTACACCATAGAACAAGTTTGGCGTGATACCTTCGGCCACCTCATATCTGGTTATACCACTAAAGTCAACTTCTATAAAGGTGTCCTCACGGTATACATTAGCTCTTCAGCATTGAAACAAGAAATCTCTATGACTAAAGATAATGTCATAGAAAAGATCAACAAGAACCTTAAGTATAAAAAGGTGGTGGAGTTGGTGGTAAGATAAAACCGGGTTATTGTTGCTGAGTACTTTGATTCACATTTACATCACGATTAGAAAATGGAATTACCTCATCAGTTAATGCATGAAGAAAGTTGACTAAATCCTCCTTTTGTTGAGTTGTGAAATTCAATGGCTCTATCATTGACGTGTCCATATTGATTGGCTTTGCTACAAAATCATAAGGATTACTATAGTAGTCAATCACCTCTTCGAGTGTCTCAAACATTCCATTGTGCATGTATTGTGCTGTCAATGCGACATTACGCAGTCCGGGTACTTTAAATTTTCCTAAGTCAGAAGAGTCTTGAGTAATAGCGAAGCGGCCTTGGTCCATAAGAGTTGTGCCGTCATAGAGTCCTATATTCCTAAATTCATCTCCTGTAAAGTCTGGTCCAAAGTGGCAATCAAAACATTTGAAATCATCAGAAATAAAAATCTCTCTGCCTCTCAGTTGTGATTCATCCATTGCGGAGGTATCAGTTCCATTAAGCCAAAGGTCATGAGGGGCACTACCATCACTTTCGAGATTTCTTTGAAATTCCGATAGCGCATGAGCAATATTGAATGAGTCTGGTTGTGTATTATATATCAGCTGGAATAGTGTATCATACTCTTTATGACTCTGTATACGCTGTACTGCGACCTCATAAGATAGATTCATCTCAAGGGGATGTTCTATAGGAACGATGACCTGTTCTTCTAATGTCCCTGCACGACCATCATAGAAGAAGTAAGGCCTACTAAGCATATTCATTACGGATGGAGCATTTCTTAGGCCAATGCTGTCATCAACGCCAGCAGAAAAAGCTTTGTTATCAGCGAATGCATGATCAGGATTATGGCAACTGGCACAAGAAATTGTCTGATCCAGTGAAAGTATGGGATCGAAAAAAAGCTTTTGACCTAATTCAACTTTATTGGTTATTTCAGGTATTTCTGTCGGTGGGGTATCACCTAAGTCTGAGAAAGCACTTATGGCTACATATAGAAAAGTCATGAAGAATAACCACTTCATAAGTTCATAGTTAAGTTGTGATTGATGTTCGCTCTCACATGATAAAGATATGTATAACTTTTGTGAGTTATTCTATAAATGGAGTACCTCATATTACAGAATAGAGCGGCAATTAGTAATTAGATCGGACTGTTTTAAGTTCGGCGTCGGCTGAAGGATGGCTATGAGTTTAGATGCCTACGTCGTTGTGATGTTCAAGATTTCATCTTGAATCAAATCAAAGATTTGATATCACTGATGCGTAGGCATTATGTAACCATTCTTACATTGGAATAAATTCCATTAGAAATCCTGCAAATAAAAAATCCCGTCTTTGCAGACGAGGTTTGATACTTATATAGGTGGAAGACGGGGTTACCTGTGGTGATCCCAAGAAGGGGAAGTCCCATAACTAAGTTCGGCGTTGGCTGAAGGACGGCTATGAGTGTAGATGCCTACGTCGTTGTAATGTTCAAGATTTCATCTTGAATCATATCAAAGATTTGATATCACTGATGCGCAGGCATTGTGTAACCATTCTTACATTTGAATAAATTCCATTAAAAATAAGGAAAATAAAAAACCCCGTCTTTGCAGACGAGGTTTGATACTAATATGGGGTGGAAGACGGGATTCGAACCCGCGGCCCTCGGTACCACAAACCGATGCTCTAACCAGCTGAGCTACAACCACCATGTAGTAATGACTACTTTATCTTTAACTTTCATCACTTTCAGAAAGCGATTGCAAAAGTAAGACACTTATCTATTATTCTTAACTTTTTAGGCGTCTATTTTTTTGGTGTTATATCTTCTTTTAATTCGAACATACGAGTGACCTTATTTATGAGCTTTTCGCCTTTCATTAGAGACAAAGTGATTTTGTTTTCACCCATAGGCATGCCTTCTATATAGTAGGGTTGCCATTTGTCGATTTTATGGCTTTCACCATTGATATTTACATCTATCATATAACCTCCTACGCCTAATTCTGCATTAGATACGTAGAAATCAAGCATTACTTTCTTAGTATCAGCGCCTACATAGGTGCCTTTGGGTCTGCTATATGTGACCATAGGCTCAGATATGTTATTAGCAGACATGATATTTTTATCTTTTACTGTGATTTTCTTAAAGATGTGAGCCTGATTAGTTTTGATACTTTCATGATAAGATCTACTTAAGAAAGCCATCAATGTATGTTCGCCATCAGCGATGTCATAGTCAAACTCTGAGGTATACTGTGCAGAATAGGGTTTATTATCCACGATAAGGTGTATATGCTGTCCTTTTGCGGAGTTAGCACACATTTTAGCACCAGCGTCAGGAGTCTGCATACCTAATTTATAAGCTGTTCCGGTAACATCAAAATTGAATTGGCCATCTTTATACTGCATATTGCTGATATTTGCATCAGGATAAGCCTCAGATTTTGAAAATGGTGTTACTGTGTATTTATTTGCTTTTGGGGCTTCTATTTTTGTAGAGCTTGAGTCTTCATTAGTCGTGGCTTTGTCATTTTTGCAGCAAATCATAAGAAATAGCCCGATAATTGCAATACTAAGTTGTTTCATATTCTATTTGTATTTATTTAGGAGATATAAAGTAAATCATAATTGTATAGAGTAAAGCAATTTGATTCTATTATGTTCGACGATAAAGGAAGTGGAGAAATGGATCGGCCCGAATAATAAGGTAAATCTTACATTTAACCTATTTATTTAGAATGACTTAAATATTAGTTATATTTTTGATATATAAAATCAACCAATTGTTTTGAATTACACTGATGCAGAGTTGCTTGAAGTATTTAACGAAGACGGTTCTAAAGGAATAGAACTTATCTTCAAGCAATACTATGAGACTATGTGTACTACAGCTATAAGAATTACCAAAGAGAGAAGTCTTGCAGAAGATATCGTCCAAGAGGTTTTCTATGAGTTATATAAGAAAAGAGAACAATTGAAGATCGAATCTCTGATGGGATATCTTAAGAGAGCGGTATATAATAGATCTATCAATAAGGTTAAAGGCAGAAAAGACCATGTAGATGCAGATGAGATCGCCTATGAGCTAACGGATAACAAGAATAATTCTCAAGATGACTTGGAACTTGGAGAGTTAGAGACTTTCATTAACGGTGTAATTGATTCGTTGCCAGAAAAATGTCGATTAGTTTTTGTTCTTAACAGATTCGAACAATTATCGTACAAGGAAGTTGCTGCAAAGTTAGATATATCAGTAAAGACAGTGGAGAACCAGATGTCTAAAGCGCTGAAAATATTACGTAAAGAATTTGAAAATTATAAGTACCTTGAAAAAATATTAGATGAGGATAGGGGTATTCTCTCAGAATGATGTCTATAGTAGTGTAAGCCATGAATAAAGATTTCTACATATCACTGATCGCAAAAAAACTTAGCAACGAACTAAACGCTGCAGAGTTAAAAGACCTAAGCACTTGGTTGTCAGGGGACAAGGCTAATAGCCTATCTCTTAATCAATTTAAGCAGACTTGGGATCTGACAAAAGACTATAAGAGTAGTTTTTCATTTGATGCTGGTACTGCCTTTCAGTCCTTTGCCTCCAAATACGAAATTCCTACTACTACAAGTAAGACAAACATCGAGCCAAAAAGTAAAGTAGGTGTCAAAAGATACGTTCTTATCTTCGCTCTAATGATGCTCACGTCCGCATTTGTAGGTTCTCTTATATTCAATAATTATTTCAAAAACTCTAATAGTAACAGCGTTGCTAATAATGAGATGCATGCTCAGACATTCGCTCTCAATGATGCTGTTAACGTTACGGTAGCTCCTAACTCAAGATTTGAGAAAGGCGTCTATACCATACAGAGGAAGGATAATAATACTGGAGATAAGGGTAATAGTACCTATGATCCTAATAGACAGTCTAATATAGTTGGTACAACTAATATTGCCACTTCAGAAAATAAAGTATCATCTAACTATAATGATGATACTATAAATAATAGATCTTCCAATAATAGTGGATCCTCAGCCTATATTACTAAGGGGGGGGCTAATACAAATGGAGCATCTAATGCTAATAGTGCTTCAGGAGCAGCTAATAACAATAATAACAACGATTATGCAGTAGAGAACTTCTACGGACAAGGATATTTTGATGTAAATGTGCCTTCAGGAATGAAAGCAGCAAAAATAGAAATAGAGGACGATAGATATGTAGAGACAGAGAATGCAACTTTTAATCTTCAGAATTACGAACAAGATGACTTCAGTGTCATAGATGTACAGACGGGTTCTGTTAAGTTCGTAGCAGGGGAGAACATCCTCAATGTATCTGAAGGACAGAGACTTATCTACAACGAAAAGACGGGTAACTACAAAACAGTAAAACTGCCTGAGCTTAATCCGTTCCAGTGGCACAAAGGGATCCTTAAATTCGATAATACTCCTTTAGCTGAAGCTTTCAATATGATAGAAAGATTCTATGGGGTGAATATAGAGGTTAATGACGTCAGCACGTTGGAAAATCATAACGTAACTGCAACTCATTACAAGTCAAGTAACCTAAACGAATGTCTCGAATTACTCAGTGAAACCATCGATATGAAAATCGAAAGGGTGAACGAAAGAGATATTCAAGTAAGCAACATCAAGAGAAAGTAGAAAATGGCTGACATTTCTATATTATTTCCACTAATTTTGTGGTTTTTAATATAGAAATGTTTAGTAGCCTAAAATCATTATTTCTTATCGTAGCCATAATCATGGCTACTTCTTTTTTGTCCTCAGGACAAAGAACCATACCTGATGAGAAAGTAATAGATTACTCCACAGAAGATAAGACACTGAGAGAAGTCCTCTTTGAGCTAAGCGAATTAGCCAGTGTCACCATCGCATTCCAAGACCAGATCATACCAGGAGACTCCATTGTCAATCTTTCAGTAAGAAAAGAAAGACTTGGTAAGTTGATCGATTACCTTATTCAAGATCACAACCTCAAATATAAGATCGTAGGTAATCAGATCGTCATCCTCCCAGACGAATACAAAAAAGCAACAACTTCTAATCGACTAACTATATCAGGTATTGTCAGAGATGTAGTTACTGGAGAACCGCTCATAGGTGCTAATGTCTATCTATATGATTACTCCCAAGGCGTATCCAGTAATGAATATGGTTTCTACAGCTTTACGCTCGATAAAGGACTCCAAAGAATATACTCATCATATATAGGATATGAGATGGCTATACATGAGGTCCCATTAGTCAAGGATACCACGATCAATATAGAGATGAAAGCCCTAACAAGGTTAACAGAAGTAATCATCACAGAAAAATCATTATCTCCTATAAAACCAATAGACCAACCAGAGATGGCATCTGTAGATGTTATGTCTATAGAACAGTTGTTGTCTAAGATTCCACTTGCCGGAGAGCCAGATGTTATGAGATTAGCTTATGCTATGACCGGAGTAACGACAGGTGCTGATGGATTCGGAGGTATGAGCGTAAGAGGAGGGGAGACTAATCAGAATCTTGTCTTATTTGATGGTATACCTGTATATAATGCTCAGCATGGGTTTGGGCTGTTCTCCATATTTAACTCAAGTGTGATCAAGAGTGCTAAGATATACAAAGGGGCATTCCCCTCAAGATATGCCGGTAGGTTATCTTCTGTCATGGATATAAGGACCAGAGAGGGGAGTTTCAGAAAAATTAAAGGTGATGTATCACTCGGATTATTTACCGGAGCTGCATCCATAGAAGGGCCTATCATTAAGGAGAAGGCGTCATTTCTTGTGTCTGCAAGAAGAACGTTTGTAGATCCGTGGATAAGAAATCTTACAAGTGCTATTAATAATAACGAAGGCAGCTCTTTTGTCTACTTCTATGACTTCAATGGAAAACTTAATTTTAGTATCGGAGACTTTTCTAAGCTATACTTGAGCTATTACACAGGCAAAGATAATTTTGATACCGAGAAGGTAAGTGCTGATAGAGTAGAACCTAATTTTACCAACACTGACCAGTTATTTTGGGACTCAGGTAACAGTCTCGGTTCTCTAAGATGGAATGCTCGTTTGTCTAACAAGCTATTCTTGAATGCGTCAGTCTATCAATCTAAGTATTCTTTCATTTCTTTTGATCAGGATAGAATAGATGAGTTTGAATCACCCAATTCTATTTCATTCGTAGATGCAACTTATAACGCGGCATATTATAGGACTCAGATATCGGATGTAGCAGGAAGATTAGAATTTGATTTCGTACCTAATCCGACGCATCAGATCAAATTTGGAGGAGGATTAATTAATCACAATTTCTCTCCAGGTTTTATTAGTGTCAATCAGTCTGACTCATTATTACCGATACAAATGCCGGTGAGCAGTAATACATTAGAGGATGAATTGATAGAGACAGATCTTGAATCTCGAGAGTTTGATGTATTTGTAGAAGATGAAATTAAGTTAGGACCGAAAGCAAGGCTAAATCTTGGTTATAATCACTCAGTTATAGTAACAGGAGATAAGACCTATCATATACCGCAGCCTCGTGTTTTATTTGCAGTAGGTAGTGAGAAGTCATTATTTAAAATGTCATGGGGTAGAATGGGGCAGTTCCTTCATACACTAACTAATACAGGGCTTGGTGTACCTATCGATGTATGGTTACCCTCCACAGATAAGATAAAGCCAGAGCAGTCTTGGATATTATCCATAGGGCAATTCCAGCAGAGCAAGCTCTTAGGCAATGTAGGCATAGAAGTTTTTTATAAAAAAATGAATAATCTCACAAGATTTAGTGAGACAGGATTTATCAATATATCTGCTAATTCTAATTGGGAGAATCTCATTCCGATAGGAGAAGGTGAGTCCTACGGTGCTGAATTTAGTATCAAAAAGGAAACGGAAAAGACAAATTTCAACCTTGGTTATACTTTATCTTGGTCTAATAGGCAATACGATGAGATTAATGATGGGGACAAATTTGCCTTCAGGTATGATCGTAGACATGTCATCAATTTAGGAATAAGGCGAAAAATAGCTGATAATATAGATCTATCCATCGACTGGGAGTTTGGTTCAGGCACACCAGTGACGCTGCCTGATAATGTTGCATTTACTGATATAGGACAGAATGGAGAACAGATAATTATTCTTATATACAGTAGGATTAATAACTCAAAATTGCCGGCTTATCATCGCCTTGATTTCGGCGTAGATATACACACGGATCACAAGTGGGGGACTTCTACATTAACCTTAGGATTATACAATGCATACAATAGGCAGAATCCTTTCTATAGAGATATCAACTTCAATCCCAATGGTAATCCTAGGCTAACTTATCAAGATCTTGTGATACTACCTGTATTGCCTTCCTTCCGATATGCTATTAGTTTTTGACATTTAAAAATCCAATACCCTTTAGGTCAGCTATTTTACATTTTTTTGTGAGTTAAATATCAAAATATGTAGGAATTAGTGCTCGTATTATCATAAATTTGTAGCGTTAAGGTGACTTCAAACGATTTGGATGTCATAATAGTATAACCAATTAGATGAACAAGATTAATTTACTCATTTCTTTACTCATTTTGAGTTCTTTGCTTCTAACTTCATGTCTCAGAGATGTGGAATTTAGTTCGGAGAGTGGTTTACAGCAATTAGTTGTTTTAGCTGAGTGGGAAGAAGGTCTTGAACCTTCTTTGAGAATCTCAACGACATTTGATATCAATTCTGCTCCAGAACCTATTGATGGTAATTTTGCAAGTGTCACATTTTCGGAATCATCCGTTAACGAAACTCCAAGAGCACTTAGACCTAATCAAAACGATTTGTCACTTTTTTTCTTGGCTTCATTTTCTGATTTCGAATTAAAACAAGGAGAATCTTACAATCTTACAGTTGATGTACCTGATTTGGATTTAGAACCAGTTGTTGGGCAAACGAGAATGCCATTCAGAGGGTCCATTGCGAATTTTAATGACATCAAATTAGTAACTGAAAATTCAGATTTTACTGAGTTGTCAGTTTCACTTAATATGGGAGCTATTCCTGATTCTAATAGTTTTTACCACCTTATTCCATACATAATAGATAATTCTGGGACTAAGATTTTTCCAGATGTGAGTAAGTTAGTCACTGGTGAAAATGGAGTAACACTATTGTCTCATCGAGATGGCATACTTATTGATAATAACAACTTAGATAATACCAATCTTCTCGAATTTAACCTTCGTACTTTACTGCCTTTAGATATTAATCAGTTATCAGATAAGACTTTATACTTTAAGTTGAACACTGTGGCCGAGGAGTATTATTTATATTATCAGTCAGTAAGTCGTCAATTCGAGACTAATCAAAGTCCTTTTACAATACCTACCCTTAGTTATAGCCAATTCGACAATGGTTATGGCATTTTTACTGCTTTCAGTTCTGAGGTATTCAATTATCCGATTAACTAATAAGCAGACACCACCTTATATACTTTTAACAACATTCCGGATTTTTTCAGATCATGAGGTCTATATGTCCTAGTGATCCTATTTCAAATTTTTAGAAAAACCTGGAAGAAATGGATTTAAGTACTAAAGTTAAGTACCTAGCGGATGTGTCCCTTTTTGAGGACTTATCGCAAGATGATTTACTTGATATTGCAGATTTATCAAGTGTAAAAAAATTTAGTAAACATCAGATGATATATCGTGCTGATGATCCTGCTGAAGATGTTTTTGTTCTCTCAGTAGGAACTATAAAAATTATAAGCAAATCTGGAGATGGGAGAGAGGTCATTAAGACTATTATGCATCCTAAGTCATTATTTGGGACAGAATATCTTTCTTCTTCTGGAGTGAGGAATAACAGTGCTAAGGCCATAGATAAAGATGTCATATGCCTCGCTATAAACTCACACGACTTCAAAGCTTACTTGAAAGCCAATTGGGCATTGACAGATAAATTTATCAAAGTATTAGGCACGAGGCTAATGTACTTAGAAGATAGATTCGAATCATTAGTCATCAAGGATGCAAGAGAGCGTATAATAGACTTTCTAAAAGATAACGCAAAGCAAAACGGACGTCAAGTAGGATTAGAGATGCTTATCAAGCACAGCCTAACTCAACAGGATATAGCGAACTATACAGGAACCTCAAGACAGACGGTTACCTATGTATTAAATGACTTAAAAAGACAAAATCAGATATACTTTAAGAGAAAAAGTATATTAATACGAGATATGGAGAATCTTTCTTAGATTCTTACTTTTATATTACATAAAATGATGATACATTTGCAGTCGCTTAACCACAAGCAACTGCAAATTTTTATTCACGGAGGAATGGCAGAGCTGGTTTAATGCACTAGTCTTGAAAACTAGCGTGCGGCAACGTACCGGGGGTTCGAATCCCTCTTCCTCCGCATCAATGATGAAAAGCCCCATTTATGGGGCTTTTTTGATATACATCCAATAGAATTTGAAATAAATTTCAAATTCTATTGGATGTATATCAAAAAAGCCCCATAAATGGGGCTTTTCATCATTGATGCGGAGGAAGAGGGATTCGAACCCCCGGTACGT